>DATBPO010000146.1:0-3299 GCA_036561265.1 Solirubrobacteraceae bacterium
AACCGCTACGTCGAGGAAGAGGCGCCGTGGGTGCTCGCCAAGGACCCGGCCCGCGCCGGCGATCTGGACCGCGTGCTCGGCAGCCTGATCGAGGGGCTGCGCATCGTCACGACGCAGTTGCACCCCTACCTGCCGGCGAGCAGCGAACGCCTGCTGGCCGCGCTCGCTGAGCCGGTGCTCGCTCCGATCGAGCCGCTGTTCCCGCGGATCGAGGCGGGTGACGACTGAGCCTCAGGGCAATCCGGGGAGCGGGGGAGTCTGGCTGCGTACTATGTATCGATACATGATACGCTGGCGTGATGCTAAGGCCGGTGGACATCGTCGTGCTGCTCCAGCTGCTTCGCCACCGGGGGAAGGACTGGACGGTGCGTTCGCTGGCGCAGGAGCTGCATATGCCCTCGGCGAGCATGCAGCGCTCGCTCGAACGACTGGGGGCCACGCCGGCGTTCGACGCTCCTCGCAGGCGTGTGAACCTGGCGGGTTGCGCGGAGCTCTTCGAACACGCCCTACGCTTCATCGCGCCAGTTCTGAGGGGAGGCGAAACGCGGGGGTTGCCAACCGCATGGGCGGTGCCACCACTATCCGAGCGCCTGGCGGCGGTGGACGAGCTGCCGCCGGTCTGGCCCGATCCGCTCGGCGAGGAGCGTGGCCTGGAGATTCAGCCGCTGCATCCCGCGGTAGTGTCGCTCGCACGAGCGGACCCAGAGATGTACGAACTGCTTGCGCTCGTGGATGCGCTGCGCGCAGGCGACGCGCGTACACGCGGGTTTGCCGGGGATCTGCTGCGCGAGCGCATCCGGACGTCGCCGGCCGCGAGGGCGGCGTGAGCATCGCACTGCTGGAGCAGGCGGCCGAGGCGCTTGGGCCGGCGCTCTGCGAGGAGGTCGTCTTCATCGGCGGGGCCTGCATCGTGCTGTGGCTGACCGACCCGAGCTCCCCCAGCCCCCGCCCGACCAAGGACGTCGATGTCATCGTCGGAGTAAGAAGCCGTCTCGGCTATGAGCAGTTCTCCGAAAGGATGCGCACCCAGGGCTTCGCCGAGGACATGCAGAGCAGCGTTATATGCCGCTGGCGCCACGACCGCGCCGACCTGCTGCTCGATGCGATGCCCAACAATCCCGCGATTCTGGGGTTCGCCAATCGCTGGCAGGCAGCGGCGTTGACACATGCCGTCGAGCGTGAGCTACCCGCCGGGGCACTCATCCGTGCCGCCTCGGCGCCCTACCTGCTCGCGACCAAGCTTGAGGCGTTTGACGATCGCGGCCGAGAAGATGTCATCGCGAGCCGCGATTTCGAGGACATCATCACGCTCATCGACGGCCGCGCCGAGTTGCCGGAAGAGGCTCAAGCGGCACCCTCCAGTGTCCGCGCCTACCTGGCCGCTCAGCTTGCCGAGCTGCGGGGGACTCCCGACTTCCTCCTCAATGTGGCGGCGATGCTGCGCCCCGACCTGGCAAGTCAGGCGCGCGCCGAGACGGTGGTGCTCCCCCGGATCGATCGCATTGCCATGATGGCTCCATGATCGACAGCCACACCCACCTGGACCAGTGCGAGGGGCCGCCGGCGGAGCTGGTGGAGCGCGCGGTGGCGGCGGGGGTCACGAAGCTGCTGACGGTGGGCACCGACAGTACGAGCTGCCGCGCGGCGCTGGCGGCGGCCGAGGACTTCCCCCAGGTATACGCGGCGATCGGCCGCCACCCCAACTACGCGAAGGGCTTCGACGCCGCCGACCTGGCCGAGCTGAAGGCCCTGGCCGCGCACCCCCGCTGCCTGGCGATCGGCGAGACGGGCCTTGACTTCTACCGCGACTACGCCCCCCGCGAGGACCAGGAGCGAGCCTTCAGCGCCCACATCGAGCTGGCGCGCGAGACGGGCAAGCCGTTGATCATCCACACGCGCGCCGCCGAGGACGCGACCCTCGATCAGCTCGCGCGCGAGGCCGACGGGGTGAGCGTGGTGATGCACTGCTTCTCGATGCCCGAGCGCCTCGACGAGTGCCTGGAGCGCGGCTACGCGATCAGCTTCGCGGGCAACGTCACCTACAAAAGCGCCCAGGACCTGGCGCTGGCCGCGCGCCGCGTCCCCGCCGATCGCCTGCTGGTGGAGACCGACGCCCCCTACCTGACCCCTCAGAAGGTGCGCAAGTACCGCAACGAGCCGGCCTTCGTGGCTCATACGCTCAATTTTTTGGAGGAGTTAAGGGGGGTGGCGCACGCCGAGCTGGAGGCGGCGACGGAAGACACGGCGGGGCGGGTGTTCGGGTGGTGAGGGCCGCGCGTCTGCGACGCCCAGGCGATCGGACTGGACCAGTACGAGGGCACGCAGGGCTGCTGTGTTTCTGTGATACTGTGCTCCACAGCCATGAACATCACCGTCTCCGTGCCTAGCGACGTTTACCGTGCGGCGCGAATCCGCGCGGCCGAGCAGGGCAGCTCCGTCAGTGCGCTCGTCGCCGCGTATCTGCGCTCGCTCTCCGAGCGCGAGGGGGAGTTCGCGAGGCTCGAGGCCCAGCAGAAGCGCATCCAGGAGCAAATCGGCCGCTTCAGCGCCCGCGAGCGCCTGGAGCGCGAGGAGCTGCACGGGCGTGCGGTTCGTTGACACCAACGTCCTGCTCTACGCGATCTCGGGCGACCCCGAGGAGCAACAGAAGGCGACACGCGCCAACGAGCTCCTCTCCCAGCGGGGCTTGGGGCTCTCAGTTCAGGTGCTGCAGGAGTTCTATGTCCAGGCGACTCGCGAGCAGCGAGCGGATCGCCTGACCCACGAGCAGGCCGCGACGCTCATCGACTCCTTCCGGCGCTTCCCCGTGCAGGAGACGACAGTCAGCGTGATGCTCGCCGCCATGTCCACGCGGCAGCGATTTGGGATCTCCTACTGGGATGCAGCGATCCTCGAGGCGGCCCGCGCGCTGGACTGCAAGGTCGTCCTCTCCGAGGATCTGGGCGATGGCCAGGACTACGCAGGGGTGCGAGTCGAAAACCCCTTCAGTGGCCGCTGATCGGCAGCCTGGTTCCAGCGGTTCGGTTTGACTCGCTATGGCGGCGGCGGTGAAGGCTCAGCTTCGGGGACGCTTTCTGATCATCCTTCCCCGAGCGTACGCAGACGCTCGATGAGGCGGGGCTTGGCGCGGCGGTAGGCGCCGAGGTTGGTGCGCTCGGCGGTGGCGATGACAGCCACGATGTGGGGTGCTCCGTCGGCAGGCTCGTTGCGGTACACGAGGCGAAAACGGGGCTTGTCTGCCCAGTCCTCCTTGTCGAAGCGGATGCGGCGGCAGCCTCTGAGCTCTTCGAGGCCGCGGC
>DATBPO010000147.1:0-2736 GCA_036561265.1 Solirubrobacteraceae bacterium
GGCGTGGGTGCAGACGACGAGGCGGATGTCCTCGATGCGTAGGTGGCACATCTGCAGGGCCCGTTCGAGGTGGGCGATGGAGCCGGGCTGGTGCATGCCGGTGTCGAAGAGGACGACGCCGTCGCCGGCGCGCACGGCCCAGGCGTTGCAGTGAGGGACGCCGGGCCAGGGCAGGGGCAGGCGCAGGCGGTAGACCCCGGACATGACGCGCTCGCCACGGCCGAGCTCGCGCTTGGTGTTGGTCTCGGGCACTGAAGGGAGAGCCTATTGGTAGCCGCAGGCTGGAGGACGGCAGTGGCCGGGCGCAACCCACCGCCAGCCTGGCGCCCGGACAAATCGGCGACCGGTGGCGGCGCTGACAGGCGGGCACAGAAGCGCCTAGACTGAAGCGTTCCCCCAAGCGCATGTGAGGAGGCAGGAGATGGCCGAGGAGACGGATTCTGAGAGCGGCACGGCCAGCAAGGTGCAGGAGGCGGCGGCGAACATCCACCAGCCAACGACGCGTAAGCGCATAACGCGCGCGGAGGGCGGCGAGGCGGAGCGGATCGCGCGCGAGTACTTCGAGGCGATCAGCGCGCGTGAGCTGGAGGCGGCGCTGGCGATGTGGGTGGAGGAGGGTCAGGAGAACGTGCACGGCCAGGGCCAGTTCAGCGGCAGGGAGGGCCTGCGGGAGTTCATCGGGGGCCTGCTGGAGGCGCTGCCGGATCTGCGCTTTGAGATTGTGAGCACGACGAGCGAGGGCGATCGCTGCGGCGTGCAGTGGCGCTTGACGGGGACGTTCGCGGGACCGGGGATGCTGGGTGGGATGGCGCCGACGGGCCACCCGCTGGCGCTTGAGGGCGTAGACCTGCTGACGATCAAGGACGGCCTGATCGAGAGCAATGAGGTCTTCATGGACACGATGGCGCTGCCGCGGCAGATCGGCATGATGCCGCCGCTGGGCTCGGGCGCGGAGCAGCGGCTAATGGGCGCTTTTAATCTGAAGACGCGCCTGACGGGCCCGCCGGAGCCGAAGCTGGTGGCGGAGGGCGTGTGGGTGGTGCAGGGCCAGCCGGGGCGCTGCAACGTGTACTTGATCGAGGAGCAGGATGGGGTGACGGTGTTCGATGCGGGGGCACGCACGATGGTGCGGGCGGTGGCGAGCGCGGGCGCGAAGCTGGGCGGGATCAAGCGCATCGTGCTGGGCCATGGGCACACGGACCACCGCGGCAGCGCGCCGGCGCTGGGCGTGCCGGTGTGGTGCCACGCCGATGAAGTGGAGGACGCGGAAGGCAGCGGCGGATGGCGCTACTGGGACCCGACGCTGGCGGGTCTCCCCATTCCGCAGCGCCAGATCCACAAGGCGCTGCACCGTCTGGCGTGGGATGGGGGCCCGGTGAAGATCGCGGGCACTGTGAGGGAGGGCGAGGAGGTGGCGGGCTTCAGCGTGGTGCACATACCGGGCCACGCGCCGGGGCAGATCGCGCTGTGGCGTGAGTCCGATCGGCTGGCGCTCACGACGGACTGCTTCTACACGCTTGAAATGTGGGGCCGCGATAGCCCGCCGCACCTGCCCAACGCGGTGTACAACTACGACACCGAGCAGGCGCGGCAGAGCATGCTGAAGCTGGCGGCGCTTGAGCCGGCTGCGGCTTGGCCGGGGCACGCGAAGCCGGTGACGGGCGACGTGCGCAGCCAGCTGGAGCGCGGCGCAGCGGAAGGTTGAGTAAGCGCGGACGGCTGGTCGCCCCGACGAGCGACTACAAAGACGCCGAGGGCAACGTGCTGACGCTGCGGGGCTCGCTGACGCCGGCCACGCGACAGGAGTACGCAAATGTGCTGGCGGGCAATCCTCTCTCGCGTGAGGACGCATGGCACCGTGCGGTGGAGTTTCTGTTCGAGCGCCTTGCGGTGCGCTGGGAGATCGCAGGCGTGCCGATCAAACGCCAGGGCGAGTTGCTGCAGCGCTTCCGTGCGGCCAATCCGGAGGAGCGAACGTGGATCAGAGGCGTATTGAGGGAGCACTGCGCGGAGCACTTCCCAGATGTGCAGACCCCCTGAAGATGGTTCGCGGGGCATTTTCCTTGCAGACCCCGTGAGCGGGTCCCTTCTTTTCGCTTTTTGAGCGCGATTGTCTATACACCAACATAAAGCCCAGCGGATGGGGTCTCCTCTTTTTCGGTTTTGATCGCCATGGTCTATACCCGGCAAATACCATTGCGATCAAAAACCAAAAAATACACCCCCCCTCCGCCCTCCTTTATCTAACCGAGCAGGTCCAGGCGCGCTAACCGAGCAACTCCAGACGCGCCCCATGCGAACTGCCTGCGGCGACGAATCTCGCGGTTGCGGGGCTGAGGGCGAACTCGAGCTCCTCACCCCCCTCGCAGCGCACCTCAAGTCGGCGCCCCTCGTCGTGCACCCCGATTACGGTGGCCGCCTCGAAGCTCCCCCCGAAGTGCGCGACGCGGGCACGAGCACCGATGCGAGGCATGGGGCGTGAAGGGCCGAGCGGTGACATACGATCAAGAGTATGCGCCGCACGAAGATAGTCGCTACGATCGGCCCGGCCTCGCGCGAGCCCGAGACGCTGCTGGCAATGGTGCAGGCGGGGATGGACGTGGCGCGGCTGAACTACTCGCACGGGACGCTGGAGGAGCACGCGGAGACGGTGCGGCGGGTGCGCGACGCGGCGGGGCGCGCGGGGCGCCCGGTGGCGATCCTGCAGGACCTGCCGGGACCGAAGCTGCGGATCGG
>DATBPO010000148.1:0-20275 GCA_036561265.1 Solirubrobacteraceae bacterium
GCAGACGGTCGATCGTCCGATCGCGCCCTTCACCGATCGCTACATCTTCCCCGGCGGGCATCTGCCGACGGTGGAGAGCATCCTCGCGCTGCTGCCGCCGCGCGACTTCCACGCGGTGGACTACGAGAGCCTGCGCCGCCACTATGCGCGCACGCTGCAGGAGTGGTGGGAGCGCTTTGAGCGCCAGCGCGATCGGGTGGAAGAGATGTACGACGAGCGCTTCGTGCGCATGTGGCGGCTGTATCTGCGCGGGGCCTACGCGGCCTTCCAGTGGGGCAAGCTCGACCTGGCGCAGATCCTCTGGACGAAGGGGCTCTCCGAGGCGGTGCCGATGACGCGCGACTACATGTACCCGCAGCCGCTGGCTCAGGCCGACGAGGCGGCGAGATCGGCGGAGCGCGTCGGCGCGCCGGTGGCGTGAGCGAGGCTCAAGCGGGCGCGGAGGCGAGGTCGGTCTCGGGAGAAGCTGTGTCCGTGGCGTGATACTCCGCCAGCAGCGCCTCCTCGCGCTCGTGCTTGGGGAAGAGGAAGAACACGATCGCCGCGCCCGCGAGGATCGCGATGATCCCGGCGGCATAGGCGTTGTCGCTGCCGTGCACGAACGAGGTCTTGGCGCCTTCCACGATCGCCTTGGTGTAGTGGGGGTAGCGCGAGGCGGTGTCGGCGGCGCTGGCGAAGGACTTCTCCAGTTCGCTTTCCACGCTCGTCGTGATTCGGGCCTTGTTCGGCGAGGCGGCGATCGCGGCTGAGACAGCGGCGGCGTAGCCTGCGGTGAGCAGCGCGCCGAGGATCGACTGCATGATCGCGCCGCCGAGGTCGCGCTGCAGATCGGCGGTGCCCGAGGCCATGCCGGCGCGGCTGACCGGCACGGAGCCCGTGAGCGAGTGCGAGGCGGGTGTGCCCGCGAAACCCACGCCGGCGCCGATGAAGGCGTATCCGAGTCCCACCTTCCAGTAGGAGATGTTGTCCTTCCACAGGAGCAGCATTGTGAGGAAGCCGAGCAGGCAGAAGAAGTAACCGACGAGCAGCGCCACGCGCGAGCCGCGCGCGTCCACTAGCTTCGCGGAGCGGGGCGCGATCAGCACCATCATCACCGCCGCAGGGATGATCGACAGGCCCGAGTCGAGCGTTGAATAGCCGAGCACGTTCTGCAGGAACTGCTGGCCGACGAACATCGCGCCCATCAGCGAGCCGAAGACGATGATGCCCGCGCAGGCGGCGACCCAGAAGACGCGCCGGCCGGCGACGTCGAGGTCATACAACGGCACGCGCGCGCGGCGCTGGCGGATGATGAAGCCCACACCGGCCGCGACTGCGATCGCCACGAGCCCCAGGACGAGCGTGCCCTTGTTGGGCACGGGCGCGAAGTTGATCGAGAGCACTAGCGCAGCCACCAGCACGACGGAAAGAATGCCGCCGAGATTGTCGACGGGGTCACTGGTCTCATTCACATGCGCGGGCACGAAGCGCCAGGCCATGAACAGCGCCACGAACGCCAGCGGTAGGGTGATGAAGAACACCGAGCCCCAGTCGAACTGGAGCAGCAGTGCGCCCGCCAGCAATGGCCCCAGCGAGGAGATGGCGCCGCCGAGGCCCGACCACAACGCAATCGCCTTGGTGCGCGCCGCGCCCGACCACAACGCAGTGATCAGTGCGAGGGTTGTGGGGAAAGCCATGCCGGCCGCCAGGCCGCCGAGGATGCGCGCGGCGATGAGCACGCCGGTCGTGGGCGCGAGCGCGGCCAGCAGCGAGGCCGGTATCGCGAGCGTTGTGCCAAGGATCAGCATCAGCTTGCGCCCGTAGCGGTCGCCGAGGGCGCCGAGGTAGAGGACCGAAGTGGCAAGGCCCAACGAGTAGCCCACGGCGATCAGGTCGAGCTCGCTCTGGCTCGCGTCGAAGGCCTTGCCGATGTCGGGCAGCGCGACATTGGCGACGGCGAGATTGAGGTTTGCGACCGCCGCCACCAGGATCAGCGAGATCAGCACCACCCCTGCACGCTCGGGCGTGGCCGAGGCTTCCGCCGACTGTGCTGGCCGGGCGCTGCCGTCCGCAGCGGCCGTGGTCGAGGTCACTTTAGGCAAGCTAGCAGCGGTGTGGCGGTGGGGATTCACCCCTATCGGATGATGGCGCAGGACCGTGCCCGCGTGATCCTGGGAGAGCCCCTACAGAGGAGAAACAGATATGAGCGACAGACCAGTCTTCATCTATGCCGCCACCTACGCCGAACGCTCGGACGCCGAGGCCGACTACGACGCGCTGCTCGACCTGCACGCGGCTAAGCTCGTGGGCACCTACGACGTGGCCCTGATCACCAAGGACCTCGACGGCAAGGTGCATGTGCATAAGCACGAGAAGCCCACCCAGCACGGCGCCTGGACGGGCATCGCGGTGGGCGCGGTCGTCGGCATCCTCTTCCCGCCCTCCGTTGTGGGCGCGGCTGTGGTGGGCGGCACCGCAGGCGGCGTGATCGGGCACCTGCGCAAGGGCATGTCGCGCGGTGATGCCAAGGAGCTCGGCGATCTGCTCGACGAGGGTCAGGCGGCGCTGATCGTGATCGGCGAGTCGCGCCTGGGCGAGCAGCTCGACAAGGCGCTCACGCGTGCGGAAAAGACGATCGAGAAGGAAATCGATGCGGACGCCAAGGAGCTGGAGCACGAGCTCAAGGAGGCGGAGAAGGAAGGGGTCGCATCCTGACGGAGGACCGGGCCTTGGCAAAGGCGCACGCAGCCTGAGCACTCGCGGCGCCTCTGGTGTCGTCGGGGCGGCCGGACGGCTACCGTGCTGCATATGCCTGCTGTCCGCAGCGCCGCGATGGTCAAGCGCCTGACGCTGGCGGCCTGCATCCTGGGCTCGGGCATCGCGCTGCTCGACAGCACGGTTGTCAACGTGGCGCTGCCCACCATCCAGCGTGACCTCGGCGGCGGGCTGGCGGCGCAGCAGTGGGTCACCAACGCCTACCTGCTCACGCTCGGCTCGCTGATTCTGGTGGGCGGCTCGCTGGGTGACCTCTTCGGCGAGCGGCGCATCTTCGCGCTGGGCGTGGGCGGCTTTGGCGCGGCCTCGCTGCTGTGCGCGCTGGCGCCCACGATCGGGGCGCTGATCGCGGCGCGCGCACTGCAGGGCGTGGCCAGCGCACTGCTCACTCCCAGTGCGCTTGCGGTGATCGTGGCCACCTTCAAGGAGGACGAGCGCGGGCCCGCGATCGGCAGCTGGACGGCGTGGGGAGGCATCGCCACCGTGCTGGGGCCGCTGATCGGCGGTGAGCTCTTGGCGATCTCCTCGTGGCGCTCCATCTTTCTCATCAACATCCCGCTGGTGGTCATCTGCGTGGCGCTGATCCTCACGGTCATCCCGCGCATGGAGCGCCCGCGTGAGCAGAGGACGCGCAGCATCGACTACCTCGGCGCGTTACTCGCGGCGCTGGGCCTCGCTGGCCCTGTGTTTGCGTTGATCGAGCAGCCGCGGCTGGGGTGGGGGAGCCCCGCGGTGATCTTCCCCCTGATTGCCGGCGCGGCGCTGCTGGTGTGCTTCACGCTGTACGAGTCCCGCGCGCGCGCTCCGATGCTGCCGCTGAGCCTCTTTCGCCGGCGCAACTTCTCGGCGGGCAACATCGAGACGCTCTCGATGTACGCAGGGCTTTCGATCCTATTTTTCTTCCTCGTGCTCTTTCTGCAGCAGATCGGCGGCTACACGCCGCTGCAGAGCGGCCTGGCGATCCTGCCCACGACGCTTGTGATGTTCGCCCTCTCCAAGCGCTTCGGGGCGCTGGCCGACCGCCACGGTCCGCGCTTCTTCATGGGAGCCGGTCCGCTGATCGCCGCCTGCGGCCTGTTGCTCTTTCAGCGCGTGGGCATCGAGGTCGACTATGTCTCAGACGTGCTCCCCGGGCTGCTCGTGTTCTCGCTGGGACTCGCGATGACGGTGGCGCCTCTCACGGCGGCGGTGTTGGCAGGAGTGGAGACCAACCAGGCCGGTATCGCCTCAGCCGTCAACAACGCCGTGGCGCGCGTGGCGAGCCTGCTGGGCACGGCGGCGGTGGGTGCCGCGGTGGCGGCCTCCTTCGTCTCACAGCTCGACAGCCAGCTCGCGGATAGACCGCTGGGTCCGCCTGCCCAGGCGGCGGTGGCCGAAGCCAAGAAGCTGCCCCTGGGCCTTCCCAGCACAAAGGGCCTACTGCCGGTGCAGGCACGCGCGGTGACCTCGGCGGCTGAGAACGCCTCGCTTGAAAGCTTCCATCTGGGTCTTGGCATCGCCGCGCTGCTCGTGGCTCTCGGCGGCGTGGCGGGCGTCGTTGGGGTGCGCAATCCCAAGCGTGTGGTGCTGGCCGAGGAGTGCGAGGGCGGCCAGCTGGTGGGCGCGAGCCTCGATGCTGCGGGCTGTCACGAGCCGACGCCGGTGTTGAGTGGTGCTGAGGCGCAGCCCGTAGGCTCCTAACGCCGGGCCTGCGTACGAGATCTCAGCTTGTGGCTGGCGGTCGGAGGCCGATACGGCGGCGCAGTCGGCGGTCGCACAGCTCACCACAGGCCACTCAGCTAGTGGGTCCTTCCGCGTAGGCGCACATCGCTTCGATCAGCGGTCCCAGCCGTCTGCCTCTATCGGTCAGTCGGTACTCCACGGTCGGCGGTGAGGTAGGCAGCACTGCTCGCGCCAGCAGCCCCGCAGCCTCGAGTTCGCGCAGGCGCTCGGAGAGCATGCGCGGGGAGATGCCTTGCACGGCGCCCGCGAATTCGTTGAAGCGCAGCGCCCCGCTCAGCGCGGCGTAGATGATCGAGAGCTGCCAGCGGCGCTCCAGGAGGTCCGCCGCGCGACGGACCTCCTGGGGGACCGGCTGGGGATTGCGACAGCGTGCCATCGGACAGAGTGGATCAGGCCATCAGGACGACGCCACGACATCGCGGACCGGCTCAAGCGCGCGGTCGAGCACTTCCTGCACCGTCATCACCGGATGGAAACTCATCTGCTCGCGCACTTCCTCGGGGATCTCATCGAGATCGCCGCGGTTGCGCTCGGGCATGATCACGTCGGTCAGTCCGGCCGCGTGCGCCGCCAGCGCCTTCTGCTTGAGGCCGCCGATTGGCAGCACGCGCCCCTGCAGCGTGACCTCGCCGGTCATGCCCACAGTGTGCTTCACCGGCCTGCCCGAGAGCAGCGAGGCCAGCGCGGTGACCATCGTCACCCCGGCCGACGGGCCGTCCTTGGGGATCGCGCCCGCGGGCACGTGCACGTGGAACTCGTGGCCGTCGAAGACGCCCTCGTCGATGCCGAGCTCCGCGGCGTGACCGCGCACGTAGCTGAGGGCGATGCGTGCCGACTCCTTCATGACGTCCCCCAGCTGGCCGGTCAGTACCAGCCCGCCGCCGCCGCCCGAGCCCGAGCTCTTCATCGCGGTGGCCTCCACGAACAGCACGTCGCCGCCCGTTCCCGTCACCGCCAGGCCGGTGGCGACACCGGGCACCGCCGTGCGGATCGCCGACTCCTGGAAGAACTTCTGGCGGCCCAGCGCGTCGCGCACGACCTCCAGGTCGATCTCCACAGGTGGCTCCACCGCGCCGGAGGCGACGCGCGTGGCCGTCTTGCGCAGCACGGTGCCGAGCTCGCGCTCCAGGTTGCGCACGCCCGCCTCGCGCGTGTACTCGGTGATGACCGTCTGCAGGACATCGTCAGAGATCGACACCTCGTCCTCGCGCAGGCCGTTGCGGTCGCGCTGGCGCGGCCACAAATAGCCCTTGGCGATCGCCAGCTTCTCCATGTTGGTGTAGCCGTCGAAGCGGATCACCTCCATACGGTCGAGCAGCGGGCCGGGGATCGTGTCGGCGACGTTGGCCGTCGCCAGGAACATCACCTGGCTCAGGTCGAGCTCCACGTCCAGGTAGTGGTCGCGGAAGCTGTGATTCTGCGCGGGGTCCAGGACCTCAAGCAGCGCCGCCGAGGGATCGCCGCGCCAATCGGCGCCGACCTTGTCGACCTCGTCCAACAGGATCACCGGGTTCATCGTGCCCGCATCGCGCAGCGCGCGCACCAGGCGTCCCGGCAGGGCGCCTATGTAGGTGCGCCGATGCCCGCGGATCTCGGCCTCATCGCGCACGCCGCCCAGCGACATACGCACGAACTCGCGACCCGTGGCCCGGGCGATCGACTCGCCGATCGAGGTCTTGCCGGTGCCCGGGGGGCCAATCAGCGTGAGGATCGCCCCCGACTTGGGGTCAGCCTCGATGCCGCGGTCCTCGCGCAGCTTGCGCACCGCCAGGTACTCGGTCACGCGGTCCTTGACGTCCTCCAGGCCCGCGTGGTCGGCGTCGAGCACCGCGCGGGCGGCCACCGGATCCAGGTGCTCCTCCGAGCGCTTGCTCCAAGGCACGGATATGAGCCAGTCCAGATAGGTACGGATCATCGAGGACTCACCCGTCTGCTCGCCCATGCGCTCCAGGCGACTGAGCTCCTTCAGCGCCTGCTCCTGCACCGCCTCAGGCATCTCCGCGGCCTCGATCTTGGCGCGGTACTCCTCCACGATCGAGCCCTCGTCCTCATCGAGCTCCTTGCGGATCGACTCCATCTGCTTGCGCAGGAAGTACTCGCGCTGCTGCTTCTCGGCGCCCTCCTGCACGTCCTCGCGGATGCGCTTGCGCACCTGTAGCTCCGCCAGCGACTCGCGCTGCAGCTTCACCGCCAGCTCCAGGCGCTCGGTGACGTCCAGGGTGCGCAGCAGCTGCACCTTCTGCTCGTAGCTGAGATTGGGGGAGTAGCCGGCGGAATCCGCGAGCGGGCCGGGCTCCACGATCGCGCGCAGGAACGCCGCGATGCGCCCATCGTCGCCGCGCAGCTCGAGGATCTCCTCGACGATCGCGCGGTATTCGCGTTCGAGCTCGCGCGTACGCCCATCCACGGGCACCTCGTCGGGGTGCTCCTCCACCTCCACGCGCAGCTCACCGCCGGGGCCGGTCTGTGCGGCGCCGATCAGGGCGCGGTGCTGGCCGGAGATGGCCACGGCGCGGCCGCCGCCGGGCAGGCGGATCTGCTCGTCCACCTCGGCGACGGTGCCGACCTCGAGGAACTCGTTCTCGTGGCGGGGGACCAGCACGACGTGGTCATCGTCACCGACGTCCACAGTGAGGGTGATGCCCATGCTGGGGAACACCACGGTGTCATCCAGTGGGATCAGGCGCAGCACGCGCTTGGGCTCTGAATTGGGATCGGGGATATCTGCTGCGGAAGGTGCATTCATGGCTATAGGCTCCATATGAGCTTACGAAAGTATAGGTAGTATAGCGCCGGACAACGAGGAGTCAAGGGCATCCATTGAGAGTGCCCCGCGCGATCAAAAAGCATGCGCTGCGGGGCGCTCACAGGAAGCTGCGTGGCCACAGCCCGCGCGTGCGCACCACGTTGACCTCCGCCGCATACACCGTCACCTGCGCCCCCAGATACAGCCACGCCAGTAGCCCCAATACCACGGCGAAGGTCGCTGAGAGCGGCCCCGCGTGGCGCACCACGTGCTCGACATAGAAGCCCCCCACGTGCTGCAGCAGCTGCCACGCCAGTGCCGCCAGCACAACACCCGGCGCCAGTTCCCGCCAGCTCACGCGCGCGTCAGTCAACAGCTTGAAGGCGCAGCCGAACAGCGCGAGGTTAAACAGCAACGCGGCCCCCACCCCTCCAAAAAATTCCACTGCCCCGCCGTGGCCAGCGCCTACGAGGCCCGCGGCGGTCGTGGAGAGGATATTGAGCAGGCCGAACAGGGCCAGCAGGCGCAGCCCGCGCAGGCGCATCGCCAGGAAGCCCGGGCGGCGGTGCGCCGGTACCTGCCAGATGCGGTTGAAGGCGCTCTGCGCGGCGTTGGTCACCGCCAAGCCGCCCGCCAGCGAGCCGATCAGGCCAATCGCCAAGGCCACGCCGCTGGCCGGCAGCGAGCCCAGCCGCAACTGATCGCCCACCACCGGAAACTGTTCCTGGGTGCTTTCGAGGATGCTCTGCTTGAGCGTTGGGTCGCCCTGCAGCACGAAGCCCAGCACAGTTACGAACACCAGCAGCAGCGGGAACAGCGAGACGAACGCGTAGTAGGCGATCAGCGCCGCCAGCTGCCCGCCTTCGTCTTCGCTTGAGCGCTTGGCCACCGCCACGCAAAAAGCCAGCCTGCGGTGGCGCTGCTGGAACGCGTCCAACATTTGGAGACGATCGCGGATCTTCATTTCAAGGGGGGTGGGTGGGCGACTCGGCTCGACATAGGGGTGTGTCTACCCCATGCAGCGGCAGAAAACTGGTCCTCGACGGTCACGCCCGGAGCCTGCACCGCACTCCGCGCTCCGAGCTCGACTGTGAGCGCGTGGCGCACGTGGTGCGGTCCAAGCGCAAGGCGCTGCTCTGGGCCTACCGCTACATGCTGCGCCGCGAGGACCTCGAGGAATGCTTCGGCCAGGCCTGCATGGAGCTCATTCGCTACGTGCGCGCGGGCGGGACCTTCTCGCACACCGGCCACGCCGCGGCGGCGCTTGAGCTTCGCTTCGTCTCGCGCGTACAGGATCGTTGCCGGGCCATGGCAGGCCGCAGTCTGACCCAGGCGGCGGCCGAGAGCGCCCTGGCCTTCGGCAATCTCGGCGAGAGTCACACCGACCACGCTGATGTGCGCTGTGCGGTGCAGGAGCTGGCGATGATGCGCATCGAGCTGCGCCTCGTGCCGCTGTTGGCGCGCGAGCTGACTGCAGATCAGCGACTCGTGCTCGCCTGTCAGGTGGGCCTGCAGATGGAGCGCCGCGAGTTCTGCGAGCTCTTCGGGTGGTCCTTTGCGAAATACCGACGGGTGGCTCGGCGCGCGCGTGCGCGCATGCGCGACCTGTCTGAGAGCTGCGACGAAAACACGCTTGATGGTGACGCGCCCGTGAGCATTCCGCCACCCCTGGCTCACAGGCGGGTCCCAAGGGGCGCCGAAGGCAGGCCGCTTGCATGGCGGCCGCTCGGCGAGCCCCAACCGCGCAACGGCGGCCGAGGGCCGGGCAGCTCCCCGCTCAGGCCCTCGGTCGTCGAAGCGCAGCGCTCGGAGAGGGCCGCGTGATGCGCAGGCGTGCGGTGCATCGGGTCTACGCCGAGGAGGAGCAGGCGGTGGAGCAGCCTCCGTGGCGCCTGCAGCAGCAGGGCCGCGTGATAGTGATGGCGCTACTCGGCGCAGCCGTCGCATTTGTGGCGGTCCTCGCGATCCATGCCCTGACGAGGCACCCAGCGGTGGCTGTGCCCGGAGCCGACGGGAACAGTGCAGTGCAAACGGCGCCCCAGCAGGTACCGCCCGCGCCCACCGTCGTCTCCAGGCGCGATCGCTCGCACCTCACGCGCAATCCGCGACACCCATTCGCGCGTGTCAAGCGCAGGCACTCCGCTGCGGTTGCACTGAGACATGAGGGACACGTGGTTATACGTATCTCCACCGTCAGTGCCGCTCCCCCGGCGCCGCAAAGGGCGTCGGCCACCTCCGAGTTCACCTTCGAGCGCTGAGGTATGCGAGCGCGCTCACAAACCCGCGGTCGTGCTCGGGTGACAGTCCTAACGCAACCCGTATGGCTGTTGCGACTGAGGCGCACGGCTCCGCGTCGTGTGCTGCAAACGGTGGCGATCGTGGGCGTGCTGGTGTGCGTCCATCTCGCGCGTGGGGGTGGTGCCCGCAGTGCAGATCACGGCCACAGGTTGAACCTGCAAATCAATCCCCCACAGCAAAGGAGCCACACAGATGACAGTCACCGGCAAAGACTCCAAGTCCCGTCTCGCTAAGCGCGTGAGATCCAGTCCGGCTGTATTAGCCGCGGTGATGCTGGGCTGCACCTTCGTGGCTACCGCAAGCCCCCCGCCCGTGTGCGCGGCCGCTGCCGCCGCCAACACCACCAAGACCGGCAGTGCCGTCACGGCCGGCGAAGGCTCAAGCTCGCTGGAAACGGCCGCGAGCAAGGCAGGCGAGGAGGGACGCAAGGTCGCGATGAGCCTGATCGGCCTGGCGCTGGCGGTGGCCGGCGTCGTGCTGGCCTTCCGCCGCGACTTCAAGAAGGTGGCGGGGGTGCTCGTGGTGGGCCTGCTGGCGGTCCTGCTGGCCACGCCCACCGGCCTGACAGTTCTGCAGAACACCGTCACCACGCTATTCGGAGCCTCTTGATGGCTGGCTGCTGGGTTAATGGTCTCGCGGCACGGACACCTGCGGGCGACTGAGCCCATGGCAACCGAGATTCGCTCCTACCGGAGCGTGTTCGACCTGGAACGGCGCATTTACCGGGTGGACCGTGTGCGGCTAAATCCCGCCGGAGTGCCCGTGCGTGGCGCGGTGTATTTCGCGGCCCTCCTGTTGACGGCGCTGCTGTTGGCGGCGCTGCCGCTGGTGGGAGCGCCCGCACGGCTGCTGCCCTGGTATCTGCGCGACCTGGCGTTGCCCGCGTGCGCCGCCGCGCTGCTGACGATGGTGCGCATCGACGGACGTTCCTTTCACCTGGCGGCATGGGCGCTCGTGGGTTATGTCCTGGGTCCCCGCCGCATCGGGCCCGGGGGCGTTGCGGCCGAGCCCTCGGGTGCGCGCTGGCGTCCGCAGGCGCTCGTGGTGCTCCCCGACGGCTCCGAGGGGCGGCTGCGCCGACTGCGTTGCCGCGGGCCGGCGCTGGTGAGCGTGGCGGTTGCCCACGAGCGCGTGGAATGGAGCCGGGGAGTGTTGAGCAGACTGGCGCGCCGCGAGAGCGTGACCGTGCGTGAGCTCCCGGACCGCCGCGCGCCCGCTCATGCACAGCGCGTCGCCCTCGGTCCCGGAACGCAACTGCGGGTGCGGTGAAGGTCGTTGCGCTCGCCGCTTCGCTTCATCTACGGCAACTGCGTCTTCGCGAACGATCTCGATGACGGCTGGGCGGCGTTCCTGGTGAGCACCGACACCTATGAGTGCTTGCCCGAGGAGGAGAAACTTGCGCGCTTTCGGGGGCTGCTGGGAGCGCTTGAAGGCGTGCAGGCGGACATTCAGATCCTGCGTGTCAGCCGGGGCTGGGATGTGGAGCGCTACAGGTGCGAGCTCCAGCGCACGCATGCCCCACACGCACGTGGCGCCCCTGGGTCGCAGGACGGTGTGCTGCAGCGCTACGCGCGCGCCCAGGCTGAGCGCCTGCACGAGCTCGACGCCGCGCGGCCACTGGTGTTCGTGTTCGTGAGCCTGCGCGAGCCCGCGCGCGACGTCGCCGGCTTTCTCTCGCGCGCCGCCGAGCAGCACCCGCGCGAGTGGCTGGCTGCCCTGCGGGGGGCGCTCTCGACACGCGACCGTCGCCTGCTGCGCGCAGCCGAGCTGGAGCGCGCTCAGGCGCGAGCTGAGCAGGCACGGGCGCACCTCGCCGCCTATCTGCCGGTGCTGCCGGCGCGCGGCGTGCAGTTGCAGTGGCTCGTGCGCCGTGCCTTCTGCCGCGGCTTGGGAGAGCCTGTGGTTGAGGAGCTCCACGAACCACGTGCGCTGCTGTTCGAGCGTCAGGGCGCAGCGGTGCTGGCGCCACTGGAAGGCGATGTGCTGCGTTGGATGGACAGCGTGGTTGAGCACCGCGGCCGAGCGCTGCGCGTGGAGTCCGAGCTGGGGGTGAGCTGGCAGGCGCAGCTGGTGGCCGGTGCGTTGCCGGAGCAGGCGAGCTTCCCGGGCGCGCCGGTGGAGCTCATGTTCGCGCCGGTGGAGAGTCTGCCCTTCGCCGTCGACCTCTCATTGAACGCGCGCTTTCTGCCCAACGAGCTCGCGCTGCGGATCGCCCGCCGGCGCATCCAGGATGCCGATCAGATCGCCAGCGCCGAGTCCGACGGCGAGCAGGGCGTCTCCGAGCTCGGACAGCGTCGCGTGCACGATGCGCGCGAGCTCTTGAGCCAGCTGCAGTCAACGAGCAAGCCGCCCCTGTTGCGTGCGACGCTGGCGCTCGCGATCGGCGCCGGCGAGTCCGAGCAGCTGGAGCAGCGCGTGCAGGAGTGCCGCCGCGCCTACGGCCAGGTCCGCCTGCACCGCCCCTTGGGTGGGCAGCTGGAGCTCTTCTGGCAGCACTTTCCCGGACAGCGCACGCGGGTGGCGGGCTACGACGACACACTAACCCCCAAGCAGGTGGCGGCGATGATGCCCACAGCCGCGCATGTGGCCGGCTCCCGGCGCGGCTTCTACCTCGGGCACACCCTCACAGGCTCACGCCGCCCCGTGCTGTTCAACCTCCGCGAGGGCTCCGAAGTCGATCGCAACACCGCGATCCTCAGCGTCGGTGCGCTGGGCTCCGGCAAGACGACGCTCGATCAGAAGCTCAAGTACGAGGCGTTCCTGCAGGGCGCGCGCGTGGTGGACTGCGATCCCAAGGGCGATCACCGCTTTCACCTGCTCGATGAGGTAGCACCGCACGCGCAGCAAATCGTGCTGCGCCCCGACCCCGCGCTGCGCGGTGTCCTCGACCCCCTGCGTGTTGCGCCCCGGCATCTGCGCCACGACGCAGCGGTCTCGTTTCTGCGCGATCTGCTGCCGGGGCGCACCCAGGCCAGCTGGGAGACCGCGATCGTGGGCGCTGTCGACCGCGTGCTTAGCCGCGCGCGCGAGCCGACCTGTGGGGAGGTAGTCAAAGCGCTCCACGAGGGCGATGACGTTGATGGTGAGGTGGCCAAGGCGCTCGCCGTCTACGCCCGTTCGGGGTTGACCCAGCTCGGCTTCGCCGATCCCCAGGTGCGTTTGCCGCCGGTTGGTGACAGCCAGGTGACCTACCTGCCCATCCGCGATCTGCCCGGCCCCGAACCGGGTGTGCGGCGCGGCGAGTACTCCCAGTCCGAGCGCGTGGGCGAGCAGCTGATGCGCCTGATTGCGATGTTCGCCATGCACCTGCTGGCGGCCGAGCGCGAGCGCCTGAAGGTGTTCTCCATCGACGAGGGCTGGCGCCTGCTGGGCGACCCGGTGGGGCGCACCCTACTGGCCTCGCTGCAACGCATGGGCCGCTCGGAGTTGGCGGTGCCGATCATCAGCACCCAGCTCGTCACCGATGCCCTGCTGGGCGAGCGCGCCTCGCTTGAGAACCTGCTCGGGGCCACCTTCGTGTTTGGCATGCGCTCGCGCGAGGAGGCCGCTCGCGCGCTGGCCCTGCTGGGCCTGGACCCTGAAGACCGGACGATGCAAGCCAGGTTGCTCGAGCTCGAGCGCGGGCGCTGCCTGTTCCGCGATCACCACGGGCGCGTGGAGGCCGTGCAGGTAGATGTGGTCGTGCCGGCTCTCTTGCGGGCCTTCTCGACGACACCGCGCGGCGGCGCCGCGTGAGGGCGCTGGCCTGCATCGGCTTGGCTCTGTTGATCGCGCTGGCTTTATTGGGCGCTTCAGCCGGGCACGCTGCGGGCGCGGTGCCACCCCACGCCGTGCCACCCCGCACCGTGCCGAGCCGCGCCGTGCCGAGCCGCGTCGTGCCGAGCCGCACTGTGCCCCATGCGCCCTCCGGTCCGCCTCTTAGTGCTCCTGTGACGGGCACTGCCGGGGAAGCGACACCGCTGCAGCCGGCCTCCGGCGAGGTGGATCCGTTGGTGGAAAATGGGCTGGGTAGCCCGATATGCGAAGCCGCGCTGTCTGCTCCGAGTCTCTCGGCGTCGGTGCTCCAGAACTGCCACACCTCCGGCTGGGTGGCGGCTGGCGCGCCCACCTCCAACTACGGCTTCGATATCAATGACGGCAGCGACGGATTTCTCGGCTTCGATGCGCGCAGCCTGTTCCAGCAGTACCTGCTGGCCCCCGTCTGGATGGGGCTCGTATGGATCGTGCACGCGCTCCTGGCGATGCTCGAATGGGCCTACACGGTCGATCTGATCGACGGCGTTGGGCCGAGTGGCTCGGGCGCCGCATCGAGGGTGGGCGTCTCGCCGAGTGGGGTAGGCGTTGCGCCGACGAGTGGTTCGGACTCCGCTGCCGGCAGTCTCGCCCAGGGGCTGGCGCAAACGCAGGCCGTCTTCACGCAACCGTGGCTGGTGTTGGTGCTCGCGGTGGCCTCGGTGCTGGCTGCCTACCACGGAGTGGTGCGCCGCCGCGTGGCTCAGACGCTTGGCCAGGCGCTGGTGATGGTGACGATGATGCTCGGTGGCCTGTGGGTCATCGCCGATCCCACGGGCACCGTCGGGGAGGTGGGCCGCCTAGCCAACCAGGCCAGCCTTGGCGCCCTGAGCGCGTTCGCCCAGGGAAGCCCCGGCGCTGGGGCGCGCACGCTGAGCGACGGCATGCGCGAGGTGTTCGCCGAGGGGATCGGGGGCCCCTGGTGCTTCCTGGAGTTCGGCGACGTGCAGTGGTGTCAGAACCCCACGCGCCTGGACGGGAAGCTGCGAGCACAGGCGCTGCGCCTGGCCGCGAGCGAGCAGGCACTAGTGGGCTGCAAGCTCAACAATCGTTCCTTCTCGCTGTGCGCCGTGCCGGGCAGCGCCCAGGCCCGCGCCTACACCCACAGCGCCCAACTATTGCGCGACGCGCGTAGCAACGGCGAGCTGTTCCTGGCGCTGCCCGCCAACGGGAACGAACGCAACTCGATCGCGCCCGCGAGCGGGCTGCTGAGGCCGCTCTGCGGAGGACCAGAAATCGGCAAGTGCCAGGGCTCGACCGCGCCACAGGCTGAATTTCGCGGCGCTGGCGGGGCCGACCAGCGTGCCGCGGGACTGCTGCTGATCGTGGTGGGTGGTGCGGGCATGGTGGCGCTGCTTGGTTTCCTCGCGCTGCATCTGCTGGCGGCGGCGCTCGTGAGCCTCTTCTATCTGCTGCTCGCGCCCGCGGCCGTGCTGGCCCCCGCGCTCGGCGATGGCGGCAGGGCGGCATTTCGCAACTGGGCCACGCGCCTGTTGGGCGCCGTCGTGGCGAAACTCCTGTACTCGATCTTCCTGGGGGCAATGCTGGCGATGACGCGCGTCCTCATGACCTTGCCGGGGATGGGATGGTGGGTGCAGTGGCTGCTCGTCGGTGCTGCCTGGTGGGGCGCCTTCCTCCACCGCCGCGAGGCACTCGGTGTTCTGGAAGGCAAGCATTTTCACCGGCGCGTGGTACTTCCGATTGAAGAGCGCTGATGGAACTCGGGTCGCAGCTGAGCTCCCGCTCGCCCATTCTGCTCGCGGGCGCCGGCAGCCTAGCGGTGGGCGTGGGCGCGTTGACGGTGACGCTGCTGCTGAGCCTCATGACGATCGCCGCGGTTCGCGGTGCGCCGGCTGGCCCCACGGCCTCCGATGCCGGAGTCTCGGACGCTGCGCAGGGACAGATACCGGCTGAGTATCTGCTCCTCTACCAACAGGCGGCTGGGCGTTACGGCCTCGACTGGGCCATTCTGGCTGGGATCGGCAAGGTGGAGTGCGACCACGGGCGCGACCCCGACCCAGCCTGCACGCATGAGGGCGCCGTCAACTCCGCGGGCGCGGGCGGACCGATGCAGTTCCTCGCCTCCACCTGGTCTACATACGGCGTGGACGGCGATGGCGACGGCCGCATCGACCGCTGGGACCCTGCCGATGCGATCTTCGCTGCGGCCCGCTATCTACGCGCCTCCGACGCTCCCGCCGACTACGAAAAAGCGATCCTCGCTTACAACCACGCCGGCTGGTACGTGAGCGAGGTGGAGCATTGGGCGTCTATCTATCGCGGGTCCTCCTCACCGGCGCCGGGAGAAGTGCAGCTGGAAGCGGGTGAACGTGCTGTGCTCTCGCCCGCTGACGGGCACGTTGCGCTGGCGCCCGCTGGTGCACCGGCAGTCGTGCAGGCAATGGTCCTTGCCGGTAACGAGTTGCAGGAACTCCCCTACGGACCATCCGGCCATCCCGACCCGCGGGGCGCCCCTAACGAGGACTGCTCAAGCACGGTCAACTACGTGCTCTACCGCTCGGGGGTGCGCCCGATCGAGGAAATCGTGCGCATGAATCCATTGGCACAGGATTATGTTCATTGGGGCCTTCCTGGCCCCGGACGCTGGGTGAGTATCTACGCCACCACAAGCCCCAGCGATCACGTATTCATGGTGATTGCCGGATTGCGTCTGGACACCTCGCACAACGGCACCGATGTGGGACCCAACCGGGGCGAAGACGGTCCGCGCTGGCGCATCCTCGACCACATCCCGAACTGGGCGAACTGGTCGGTGCGCCATCCGCCGGGGTTATGAGGGCACATCCCTTCTAAAGTGCGCGGCGTGTCCGCGCGCAAGGTCGAGCATCTGCTGATCGGTGGAGGGCTAGCGAGTGCCAACTGCGCGCGCTGGCTGCGCGAGGCCGGTGGCGAGGGCGAGATCCTGCTGGTGGGCCGCGAGCCCGACCCGCCCTACAACCGTCCGCCCTGCTCTAAGGGCTATCTCCAGGGCAGCGAAAGCCGCGAGGACACGTGGTTTCGCCCGCAGGAGTGGTGGGCGGAGCAGCGCATTGAGTTGCGCACGCGCACGAGCGTGATGAAGCTCGACACGACGGCCAAGCAGGCGACGCTGTCCAACAAGGAAGTCATCGCGTATGAGTCCGCCCTGCTGGCTACTGGCGCCAATGTGCGGCGGCTGAACGTGGAGGGCTGCGAGCTTGAGGGCATTCACTACCTGCGCGCCCTGAGCAACTCCGATGCGATCCGCGCCGAGGCCGGCAAGCGCGTGGCGATAATCGGCGGCTCCTACATCGGCTGCGAGGTGGCTGCGTCACTCACCAAGCTCGGCAGCGAGTGCGCGATCGTTATGCAGGAGCCGGTGACGCTCGCGCGCGGCTTTGGCAGCCAGGCGGGGCGCTTCTTTCAGGAGCGCCTGCAGGAGCACGGGGTGGAGATCCACGGCGAAGATGAGCTCGAGCGCTTCGAAGGAGCCGATGGGCGTGTCACCGCGGTCATCACCAAGGCGGGCCGGCGGCTAGAGGCCGACGCCGTGGTCATCGGAGCGGGCGTCACCCCCGATGTAACGCTTGCGCGCAGCGCGGGCATCGAGCTCGACGGGGAGCGCGGTGGGGTGCTCTGCGATCGCAACTTGCTGACGTCCGCGGCAGGTGTGTGGGCCGCCGGCGACATCGCCTCCTACGACAGCATCGTAAACGGCAGACGCCTGCGGGTGGAGCACTGGGACGTGGCCTTCAACCAGGGCAAGACTGCAGCGCTGAACATGCTCAGGCAGGAGCAGCCGCACGCGGTGGTTCCCTACTTCTTCTCCGATCTGGCGGACTGGGCATCGCTTGAGTACGTCGGGCCAGCGCAGGGTTGGGATGAGGAGATCGTGCGTGGCTCGCTCACGGATGGCAAGTTCTCGTTCTGGTACCTCAGGGAGGGTCGTGTGCTCGGCGCCCTCTCCGTGGGGCGCTCCGAGGATCTCGACCACGCGCGCCGCCTGATCGCCGCGGGCATAACGCTGGGCGAGGAGCGCGCCCTGCTGGGCGAGGACGACAGCGAGCTCGACGCCGTCGGCCGCTGAGCGCGGTAGGATCTCGGGCATCCGAAAAGGTCGGTGGTCAAGGGAAGCCGGTGAGACTCCGGCGCGGACCCGCCACTGTGACCGGGGATGCCCACCGCGGCGCGCTTGAAGGCGAGCGCGCAGCCACCGCCACGCCACCGGCGCGACGGGAAGGCGCGGAGGGGTTGGCCCGGGAGCCAGGAGACCTGCCTCCGACCCAAAGCCCACAAGCCCTCGTGGAAAGGGGTGGCTCAATGCTCCCAAGCCGTATCTATTCGCGTTCCCGCACATCGCTGCTGGCCGCGCTGTTCTCACTCACCGTCGCAGCAGTCCTCGCATCAGTGTTTGCATCCGCCGCGCTGGCGGCCGGACCAGCGAGCGTCACCGTGGAGGTGGAGGGGCAGTCCGAAACGAAGGTTCCCGTGACGCGCGTGCTGACCACAACTGCGCCAGTCGTCAAGGACGGTGAACACGCCTGCTCCGGCACCTCCGCGCTCGGGGCGCTCGAGCTGGCTACGGCCGGCAACTGGAGCGGGCCGTGGAATAGCGGCTTCAACCAGTACGAAATCTATTCGATCATGGGTGAGACACACCAGTTTGAACCGGGTGCGAGTGCCAACTACTACTGGTCGTTCTGGCTCAATGACCAGGAAGCCAGCACGGGTGCCTGCGAAGCCGAGCTCGCTCCGGGGGATCGCGTGCTGCTCTTCCCCGCCTGTTACAGCGAAACCAACTCTTGTCCTCCCTCGCCGACGCCGCTGGGCATCGCAGCGCCGGCGAGCGCCAACGCCGATGAAGCGGTCTCGGTCACTGTCAGCCAGTACAACGCAAAAGGCGAAGCGTCCCCCGCGGTTGGCGCCAACATAGCCGGTGGCGGAGTGAGCGCTAGTACCGACTCCCAGGGTCACGCCACCATGAGATTCTCCGGTGATGGCACCTACACGCTGCACGCAAGCGGCTCCAACGAAGGTCCCCCCGCGGTGCGCAGCGAGACATCGATCTGCGTGCACGAAGGTAACGATGGCGCCTGCGGAACGAGCGTCTCGGGAATTACCTCGCCGGTGCAGGCTCCTTCGACAAGTACCGCCAGCCATCCCTACACAGGTGTCTTCGCATTGGTGGCACGCTCCAGCTCAGTCAGCGAAGGACACGTGTACCCCCGCGGGCACGCTCCCAGACTGTTGAGCGGCACCGTCATCGCCCATAGCGCCGTGACCTCCATCAGCATCTCCCTGCGCCGCAGTTCCAGGGGTCGTTGCTTTACCTACAACGGCACCCGCGAGCGTTTCTTGAAGGCGCGCTGCGGCAGGGACAGCTTCTTCAAGGTGGCCAACGGCGGCACGAGCTTCTCCTACCTGCTGCCCACGAAGCTGGCACCGGGGCGCTATGTGTTTGACATCACCAGCACCGATGCCGCGGGCAACCGTGCGGCGCTGGCTCGTGGCAGCACGCGCACCGTCTTCGATGTCCGTTAGCCCAGTGAGGGCCGCAGCCTGCCTCCTCGTCGCAGCCAGTCTCCTGGCCGGCTGCGGTCTGGGGGCGGGCCAGGCCCCCTCGGGGGTGAACCTGACGGTGTCAAGCGACTTCGGCTCAAGTCTTCTGCGCCAGTCGAGCGCGCCACGTGTGCGGGGCAGTGAAACGGCGATGAGCCTGCTGATGCGCAACGACACCGTCACCACCCGCTTCGGGGGCGGCTTCGTGCAGAGCATCGCCGGCCATTCAGGCGGCCAGAGCCAGGGACAGCCGATCGACTGGTTCTACTACGTCAACGGCATCGAGGCACCCAAGGGCGCGGCCGACACGGTCGTGCACGCGGGCGATCGCATTTGGTGGGACCTGCACGCCTGGAGTCAGACCGAGGATATCCCCGCCGTCGTGGGCTCCTTTCCCGAGCCCTTTCTGCACGGCACCGACGGTAAGCGCCTGCCGGTGCGCGTGGAGTGCGCCGAAGTACAGGGCAGTACCTGCCGCACGGTCTCCACGCGCCTACGCGCGATCGGTGTGCCGGCGGCCATCTCCACGGTCGAGCCCGGCGATGCACCGGACACGCTGCGTGTGCTCGTTGGTCCCTGGAGGGCAGTGGCCAGCGATCCGGCCGCCCAGAGCATCGCGCGCGGGCCGCGGGCCAGCGGCGTCTACGTCCGCATCTCCGCCGACGGCCATACGCTCAGTGTGCTGAATGCTGATGGACACACGGTGCGCACGCTTACCGCTGGCGCCGGGCTGATCGCGGCTACGCGCTACTCCGCAGGTGGACCAGTGTGGGTCATCACCGGGACCGACGCCGCTGGCGTGAGCGCGGCGGCAAGCGCATTCGACCAGAGCAGCCTGCACAATCGCTTCGCAATCGCTCTCGCGGGGCCGGGCGCGGTGCTGGCGCTGCCGCAGCCGAGTCCATGAATCGGGCACTCTTCTATCGCCGCCTGGCAAGCCCGCTGCATGCGGCGCGAGCCGGGGTCGGCGCGCTTTGGGCCGGGGCCCTGATCGCCGCCGCGCTGCTGCTCGATCACCCGCTGGCGCTTGCCGTCCTGGTGATTGCGGTCCTCGGCGCGGGAGCGGGTGCAGGCGTTGGGCGCGAGCTGAGGCGTGCGCTGCGCACCGCGCTGATCGTGGCGCTGCCGATCGTCCTCATCAACGTGCTCGTCTCACGCGATGGCCTGACGGTGTTCGCGCGCCTGGGGGACCTCGGACCCTTCGGGCAGGGCGATCTGACGGTCGAGGCGTTGGTCTTTGGCGCGGTGTTCGCCCTGAAGCTGACGGTTCTGATCCTCGTTACGACGCTCGCGAGCCTCGCCGTCGACCCCGACGCGCTGTTGGGTCTTCTGCGGCGACTCTCCTTCCGCTCGGCGCTGACGGCATCGCTGACCACGCGCATGGTGCCCCTGCTGGCGGCCGACGCGCAGCGACTGGCTGAGGCT
>DATBPO010000149.1:0-24119 GCA_036561265.1 Solirubrobacteraceae bacterium
ATGGGCTCCACCAACGGCACCTACCTAAACGAGGAGCTACTGGAGACGCCCCGCCCGCTGCACCCCGACGACCACGTACGCATCGGCGACAGCGAATTCGCCTTCGAGGTGGACTGACATGCTGAGGGTGGCCGAGCAGTACTCGGGCAGCGACACAGGTATGCAGCGGCGTGCCAACGAGGACTCCATGCTGGCCCGTTCGCCGCTATTCGTGGTGGCCGACGGCATGGGCGGCGCGCAGGCGGGAGAGGTGGCCTCGCGCATCGCCGTCGAGTCCTTCGACGCGGCACTGGAGGACAACGGCAGCCCCGAGGAGAGTCTCGCCACACGCGCGCTTGCCGCCAACACCCGCATCTACGAGCTCGCGCAGAGCGATCCCGACCGCGCGGGTATGGGCACGACGCTGACGGCGGTATACGTCGGCGAGCACAACGTGGCGATCGCGCACGTCGGCGACAGTCGCGCCTACTGTCTACGTGACGGTGAGTTGCAGCGCCTGACCGACGATCACTCGCTGGTGGACGAGCTCATCCGCCAAGGTCGTTTGACTCCCGAGGAAGCCGAGGATCACCCCCAGCGCTCGATCATCACTCGTGCGCTGGGCCCCGAAGCGGTCGTCGAGGTGGATACACGCAGCTTCCGCGCGCGCCCCGGCGATGTGTACCTGCTCTGCAGCGACGGCCTCACGACGATGCTCAACGAGGCTGTATTGAAGGAGGTGTTGCTGGCCAACCCCCGCTTGCGCGATGCCGGCGAGACTCTGATTGCCCGCGCCAACGAGGCGGGAGGCAGGGACAACATCACCGTCATCCTCCTGCGCCTGGAGGAGGTCGGCGGCGACGGCGCCACCAGGATCAGCCAGGTGGTCAGGACTCCCGATGACGGTGCCACGCGGATCAGCCAGGTGGTCGGGGGTGCCGATGAGCGGCAGCACACCGCGGCCGGCGGGTCAGCGACTGTGGTGGCACGCAAGCCGCGGGAGCCCCGCCAGCCCACGCCGACGGCCGGGGGGCCGGGCCGCTCACGCGTGCGCCGCCTGCTCCCGGCGCTGATCCTGCTGGCCGTGCTCGGCATCGTGCTGGCCGGCGCGTTCATCGCGGCGCAGTCGGTGTACTTCATCGGCACCAACGGCCGTGGTCTAGTAACGCTCTATCGGGGTGTGCCGTATGAACTGCCGGGCGGCGTCAAGCTCTACTCAAGCGACTTCGTCTCCGGCGTCAGCGCCGCCTCACTGACGGCGGCGCGCAGGCACACCCTGCTGGATCACTCGCTGCGCTCGGAAAACGATGCCGGCACGCTGATGCGCAGCCTCGAACTGGGGCAGCTGAGCGAAGGATGAACGACGAGCCTGACACGAGAGGTGCTGGTCGGCAGCGATGAACCGCCCGATCGTGCGCCTCTACGGTCTTGTCGTCCTGCTGTTTGCGCTGCTCGTTGCCTTCACTTCACGCTGGAGCATCTTCGAGGCATCTTCGCTGCGCGACAACGCTCTGAACAAGCGCTCGCTGCTTGAGCAGCAGCGCATCGAGCGTGGCCGTATCGTGGCCGCCGATGGCTCGGTGCTGGCACGTAGCGTGCGCACGCGCGAAGGCACCTACACGCGCACCTACCCGAGCGGTGAAGAGTTTGCGCACGCCCTCGGGTACTCCTATGTGAACCTCGGCCAGGCCGGGATCGAGCGTTTTCGCAACAGCCCGCTGAGCGGTAGCAGCGACAGCGAACTGCAGAGCATCCTCAATCAGCTGCAGGGCCGACGTAAGCAGGGCGATGAAGTCGTGACCACACTCGTCCCCGCAGCACAGCGGGCGGCCCGTTCGGCGCTGGGCGAACACAGCGGGGCGGTGGTGGCGCTGGAACCGCGCACTGGAGCGGTGACGGTGATGGCCTCGACCCCGGGCTATAACCCCAACGCGCTGCGCAACTCTGCCACCTATGGAAAGCTGGCCAGCGACACCCAGGGCACGCCGCTGGTGAACCGCGCCACGCAGTTCGGCTACGCCCCGGGCTCGACCTTTAAGGTGGTTACCGCGACGGCCGCGATCGACAGCGGCCAGTTCACGCCGAGCTCGGTGGTGAGCGGGCGCAATGGGGTGGTGATCTCGGGCGTGCCGCTGCAGAACGACGAAGGCGAGAACCTCGGCCCGCTGACGCTCACGCAGGCGCTGGCGAAGTCCGTCAACACCGTGTGGGCGCAGGTTGCCGTGCAGCTCGGCAAGCCGACGATGGCGCGCTACATGCAGCGCTTCGGCTTCGATCACAAGCCCAAGCTCGACTATCCCTCTGAGCAGATGTCCTCCAGCGGCGAGTACTACCGCGGGCACCTCATCTCCCCCCTGAGCCCGCGGGTGGACGTGGGGCGCATGGGCATCGGTCAGGACAAGCTTCAGGTCGTGCCGCTGCAGATGGCCGAGGTGGCCGCGGCGGTGGCCAACGGGGGACGCCTGATGGTGCCGCACATGACCGCGCGCATCGTTGACCCCGATGGACGGACGGTGGAAAAGATCGCTCCCCGCGTTCAGT
Organism: Solirubrobacteraceae bacterium; assembly: GCA_036561265.1. Lineage (GTDB taxonomy): Bacteria > Actinomycetota > Thermoleophilia > Solirubrobacterales > Solirubrobacteraceae > Palsa-744. Next base: position 2,521 of record DATBPO010000149.1, read on the forward strand.
CTGTCGTGATGAAGCCCTCAACTGCCGCAGCGGTGCGCTCGATGATGGAAGCAGTGGTCAACGAAGGCACCGGCGTCCAGGCGCAGATCCCCGGCGTGCAGGTGGCCGGCAAGACCGGCACCGCCGAGACGCAGATCGGCACGGCCATAAACAACGTGTGGTTCATCGCTTTCGCGCCCGCGGCCAACCCGCGCGTAGCCATCGCCGTGACGCTCAAGGGCGTCCCCGGCCAGGGCGCTGCCTTCGCGGCGCCCGTCGCCAAGCAGGTCATGGAAGCGTTGCTGCATGGTTGAGTCGCTGCCACCGTGCCGGTTGGCCCCATCTGCGGGAGATGAAACCCCCGCGTGCACGCGGGGCCGGTGGGCTCTACGGAGCGGACTACGGGGCGGGGGCGCGCCGTGATCGAGCCTGGCACCATCATCGACGGCCGCTACGAGGTCCTCTCGCGCATCGGCTCGGGCGGCATGGCCGATGTGTACCTGGCACGCGACGCGCTGCTCGGTAGGCAGGTGGCGCTGAAGCTCCTGCAGCACCGCTTCGCGCAGGACCAGGAGTTCGTGGAGCGCTTCCGCCGCGAGGCCTCCAGCGCCGCCGGCCTGTCCCACCCCAATGTCGTGGCGATCTTCGACCGCGGCGAGTGGGATGGCACCTACTACATCGCCATGGAGTACCTGCCGGGACGCACACTCAAGACACTGGTGCGCGAGGAGGGGCCGATGGACCCCGCGAGTGCGATCGAGATCGTCATCCAGATCCTGCGCGCCGCCAAGTTCGCCCACAAGCGCGGGATCATCCACCGCGATCTGAAGCCCCACAATGTGATCCTCGACGAGGAGGGCCGTGCGAAGGTGACCGACTTCGGCATCGCCCGCGCCGGAGCCTCGGACATGACGTTGACGGGCTCGATCATGGGCACCGCCCAGTACCTCTCACCTGAGCAGGCCCAAGGGCAGGCCGTCAGCGAGACCTCCGATCTGTACGCCGTGGGGATCGTGCTGTATGAGCTGCTCACCGGCGCCGTGCCCTTCGATGGCGAGACAGCGGTGAGCATCGCGCTGATGCAGGTCTCCGCGCCGCCGCCGGCGCCGAGCGTGCTCAACCCCGCCGTGACGCCGGAGCTCGACGCCGTCGTCGCTCGTGCGCTAGCCAAGAGCCCCGATGAGCGCTTCGCCGATGCCGCCGAGTTCATCCTCGCGCTCGAGCAGGTGCGCGCGCAGATCGGTGCTCCGGCCTCTTACATCGGCGCTCTCCCTGGGCACGGTGCCCAGACGCCGCCGCCCGTCGTACGCCTCGGGGCGTTGAATGGCCCTCCCCCGACGGCCATCGCCAACGGGCCGGGCGGTCCTCCCACGGGCGCCCCCGCTGCGCTGCTGCTGGCGGCGAGCGAGGACGATCGTGAGCAGGGCGATGAGAGCTGGTGGCACCGTTGGCGCTGGTGGATCGCCGGTGCGACGCTGCTGCTGGCGATCCTCGGCGTCGCGCTCGCGCTGGCGTTGAGCGCTCCCAGCAACGTGACCGTGCCGGCGCTCACGAGCCTGCCCCAGGCGCAGGCCGAAGCCCGCCTGGCGCGGTCGGGGTTGAAGGCGAGCGCCACGCAGGCGTCCTCCGCGACTGTGGCCGCGGGCAACGTCATCAGTCAGGCCCCCCGGCCGGGCAGCGAAGTGAAGAAGGGCAGCCGCGTGAGCCTCGTGGTCTCCACTGGCCCGTCCAGTTTGGGGATGCCAAATGTGGTTGGCAAGAGCGAAGCGCAGGCACTCGCGGTCCTGCAGGCGGCTGGGCTGAAGTCCACCACGCAGACCCAGGCGAGCACGAAGGTCAAGCAGGGCATCGTGATCTCGACCAATCCCACCGCGGGCACCGAGCTAGAGGAGGGCAGTCCGGTGACGGTCCTCGTCTCCAGCGGTCCGCAGCAGGTGAGCGTCCCCGAAGTGACCGGCTCAAGCGAAGCCGAAGCGAAAGCTGCGCTGAAAGCGGCCGGCCTGAAGCTGGGCACGGTCACGCAGCAGCCCTCCAATGAAGTCGCACCCGGAACGGTGCTCTCGCAGTCCCCCGTGACCGGCACGCAGCTGGCCGCTGGCCAGTCGGTCGACCTGACCGTCGCGCAGGCGCCCAAGGAAGTGGCCGTGCCCGAAGTCCTCGGCCAGAGCGAGACCCAGGCCGCCGCTGCGCTCGGCCGCGCCGGCTTTAACCCAAAATCGGTCTCGCGCGCAGTGAGTAATCCCGCACAGGTCGGCATCGTGCTCAAGCAGAGTCCCGCCGGTGGCCATAACGCCCCACGCGGCGCCACCATCACGATCGCCGTCGGCGAACTGCAGACCGCGACTACCACTACACCCACGACAACGACCACCACACCGGCGAGCACGAGCACCACCACTACGCCCGTCGCCAGTAACAACCCCGCGGCGCCGCCGCCATAGGACGCCGTAAGCTGGCGCCGATGCCCTCCACTGCAAGCTCCGGCTCGCAAGCCCTGCGGGTAGTCGTACTCGCGGGCGGACGCAGCTCCGAGCACGACGTCTCGCTGGCTTCCGCACGCGCCGTACGCGAGGGCCTGTGGGCCGGTGGGCACGAGGTGCTGTGGGTGCAGATCGAGCGCGACGGACAGTGGCGCTGGCAGGACGAGCGCCTAAGCGTCATCCCCGGCGGCGGCCTGCTGGGGGCCGACGTGGTCTTCCCCGTCCTGCACGGCCCCTTCGGCGAGGATGGCGTGACCCAGGGCCTGCTGGAGACACTCGACGTGCCCTACGTCGGCGCCGGCGTCGCTGCCTCCGCCGTGTGCATGGACAAGGTGCTCTTCAAGGACCTCATGGCCAGTACCGGCGTCCCGCAGGTGCCCTACGCCGGCGTCCACGATGAGCGCTGGCGCCGCGAGCCGCAGGAGGTCCTCAGTGAGCTCCAGACGCTCGGCCTGCCCGTATTCGTCAAGCCCGCCCATCTCGGCTCATCCGTCGGCATCGTCAAGGTCACCGAGCCCGACGGCCTTGGGCGCGCCCTCGATGAGGCCCTTGCCCACGATCAGCTCGCCATCGTCGAGGCCATGGCCCACGGCCTCGAGGTCGAGTGCGGCGTGCTCGGTCAGCCCCGCGCCGGGCGTGCGGAGGACTCAGCGCCCGCGCTTGCCAGCGAGCCGGGGGAGATCGCGCTCCCCGCCGGCTCCGACTGGTATGACTACAACGCCAAGTACACCGATGGCGGTATGGAGCTGATCCTTCCCGCCGGCATCTCAGCAACCGCCCGCGAGCGTGTGCGCCAGTTGGCGGTTAACACCTTTTTGCACGCTGGCTGTGACGGCCTCGCCCGCGTCGACTTTTTTGTTGACGGCGAGGAGGTTTTGGTGAACGAGCTCAACACTATGCCCGGTTTTACGCCTACCAGTGTTTACGCAAAGCTGTGGAGGGCCTCCGGCGTGGATTACGCCGAGCTGGTCGACCGCCTTTGTCAGCTTGGCATAGAGCGCCACGAGGCGCGTAGGGCATACAGGTACTGAAGTGCTTAACTCTCTTAGTTTTCTTATTTTTTATAAAAATAAAATAACCAATCAGACAGGCCTGTCCTGTCGCATTTCTGGTTTCAGAAAAAACATGACGTCGAACGGGCTCGCCAGGCGGGCGATACCTTTCGGTTTTCAAAAGTAGACACCCAGTAGACGAGCCACCCTGACGCCTTTTCTTTATTTTTCATAAAAATAAAACCCCCCAAGAGTTGGTTGAGTAGCCTGGCCCGATCCTAAATCACTTGAACAACGTAACCTCGGAGATGGAGGCTAATTCCTGCCCGGGGGGCAGGGTGGTGAGCCAGATTAGGTAAAAACGGAAACGGTGCCCGGAGGTGCTGACGGGGATGCGGTCGTGGTTGTCGACGGAGGGGTTGGCGCCGAACGGCCCCTGCCAGCCACGGGCGGCGAGGGGGGTGGAGTCGCCGAAGGGCAGTGAGCTGTTGAAGTGGTTGGTGGCATAAATCTGGACGCCGAAGCCGGGGGTGGGGGTCTGCAGCTCGATTTGGCGGGCGACGACACCGGGGGCGGCGTCGAGATAGAGGCCCACGCCAGTTCCCCCCGGCTTCTTGAGGTTCATTTCGTAGTAGTGGGCGGTGCTCCAGGCGGTGTTGGGGTCGGCGTCGACGGCGAGGTTGACCTGATCGCGGTTTTCGGGGCCGGTGCCGAAGGGGTTGTAGTCGTGGGCCGATTCCTGGGCGAGGGAGACGGGGGTGAAGCCGGGCTTGGCGCTCACGCCCGAGGCCACGCCGGTGCCGCTGTGGGCGTGCTGCGCGGCGGCGATGAGGACCGCGGCAACGATCGCGGCGAGCAGTGCGATCCCGGCCAGCCAGCGCGCAGGATGGCGCATACGCCACGGCAGCCGCCGCCGCGCGCGCAGTGGTAGCGAGCGCAGCACCGAGGTGACCTCGCCGGTGGCCTGGCCGGTGCGGGCGGCCTCGATCGCCAGGGCCTCCTCGAGATCGACGAGCAGGCTGGGGATGTCGGGGTAGCGGCGGCTCAGGTCGTGCGCGGTGGCGCGATCGACCACGGCGGCGGTGGCGGCCGAGACTTCGGGGCGCAGGCGCTGCACGTCGGGCACGTCCTCGCGCACGTGGCGCATCGCCACGGCCACGGGCGTGTCGCCGGTGAAGGGCACCTCGCCGGTCAGGAGCTCATACAGCACGATCCCCAGCGAGTAGATGTCCGACTGCCCGGTCACCGGCTGCCCCAGGGCCTGCTCGGGGGACACGTAGTCGGTGGTCCCCAGCACGCGCCCATCCTGCGTGAGCCCCTCCTCTGAGAGCTGGCGGGCGATGCCGAAGTCGGTGATCTTCGCGCGCCCCTCGGAGGTGAGCAGCACATTGTGGGGCTTCACATCGCGGTGCACGATGTCGCGCTCATGCGCCGCCCCCAGCCCGCGCGCGACCTCGATCGCATACGCCAGCGCCTGCGTTATCTCAAGCGGCCCCTCACGCACGAGCGCCTTGAGCGTCTCCCCATCGACGTACTCAAAGACGATGTAGGGGGTCACCTCTCCCGCGCCCTGCTCCTCGTCACCGCTCTCCTCGCCGGCGTCGATGACGGTCACGATGTGCGGATGGTTCAGCTGCGCCACCGCCCGCGCCTCACGCCGAAAGCGCTCCAGCTGATCGGCATCGGAGGCGATGTGCCGGTGCATCAGCTTGATCGCCACCGGCCGTTCGAGCACGGTGTCGAAGGCGAGGTAAACCGTCGACATACCCCCGGCCCCGATGCGGGAGTCCAGGCGGTAGCGTCCGCCGAGGAGGTTGCCGAGGAGGGTGTCGCTCACGTGTCTGTCAGCTTAGGACCGCTGGAAGATGTCTGGCGAGTAGTCTCGGCCCACCAACGCCACTGTGATCGCGGTGGCGTCGCTGAAGGACGATGTGGCCAGGTTGTATCCGTGGCCATTTTCGTCGCTTACTTTGCTGGGATATACTTCCCTGAAATGCGAACGTCGGCTCCGGCGATCCTGCCGCTCTTCCGCTCCGAGATGCAGATACGTATGCTCGCGCTGCTGCTCCTCCAGCCCGAGCGTAGCTGGACGCTGCAAGAGCTGGCGCAAGCTCTCGTAGCACCGGCGTCCTCGGTTCACCGTGAGCTCGGGCGAGCGGAGGCCGCTGGCCTCATCCGCCGTAGCGCGACGGCGCGTCCACATCTATTTCAGGCCGCTCCCGACGATCCGCTCTATGAGCCGCTCGCAAGCTTGCTGCGTCGCTCGGTGGGCGTCGAGGAGCAGTTGCGTGCAGCCCTCGAAGGACCCGACGTCTTGGTCGCCTTGATCTATGGCTCGTGGGCAGGCGGGACCCGCCGGCCCGACAGCGACATCGATGTCCTCGTCGTCGGTGACGCGGATCTGCGCGACCTGCGTCGCCGGGTGCGACCGATCGGCAAGGCTGCAGGGCGCACCATCGATCTGACCGTAACCACCGCTGAGGAGTTTCAGCGCCTGCTCGCTGAACGGTCGAGCTTTGCCCGTCGGGTGCTCGAAGCGCCTATCACACAGCTTGTCGGTGACCTGGCTAACATCGCGCAGCCGTGACAGACGCACGAGTCGAAAAGGTCTACGAGGACCGAATCACTGCCCGCGAGTTTCTCGCGCAGGCTGACCTTCTCTTCGCTGACGCCGGCGAAGCCACTCTCAGTGCCCCGTCTCAGGCCATCCTCCTGCACAACGCGACGGTCTGCGCATGCGACGCGATCCTCCAGGCCGTCGGTCTGCGCGTAACGCCGGGTGATCGCTCGCACGCCCTGCGGCTTGAGACCGCACTGGACCAGCTCGACGGCGATACCGAGGATCTGCTGGAGAGTCTCGACGCCTCACGGGAGCGACGCAACGAGGCATCCTACGCCGCGGTGATCGTTCCGCAGGCCAGCGTGGCCGACGCACGTGAGGCAACCTCAGAGATGATCGAGCTGGCTCGCGCGTTCGTCAGCGACTGACCCTCAGGCCAGTCGGCGATACGCCACTGCCGCAAGGCCTGCACGGTAGAGCGCGAAGGGCACGAGCGAACGAGCGCGCCGGGTGGGGGAGAGCAGCGGCGAGCAGGCCAGGGTCGAGGCGAACGCCGCGGCGGCGCCCACGGCCAGTGGCCGCGCCAGGCGGCCCGGCGCGCCGTCGCTGAGCAGGCGCCGGCCTTTGAGCACTGTGGCGCCGAGGATTGGCGGTAGCGCCACCTGCCAGGAGAGGGTCTGGGCGTCGGCGCGGTGAAAGCCCCGCCCGCGCGCGGCCGTGAGCGTGGCGCCGTTGCGCGAGACGCCCGGCACGAGCGCCAGCGCCTGCGCGACGCCCAGCGCCAGGCCGTCGCTGGCGGTGGCGTCCTGCACCCGCCGCGCATGAGCGCCGCGCAGGTCGGCGAGCGCCATCGCGACCGCGCCGGCGAGCAGGTTTATGGCGATCGTCCCCGGCCCGCTCAGGCGCCGCTCGATGGGGCGCTCCAGGGCGAAGCCCACCAACGTGGGCGGGGCCAGTGACAGCGCCAGCACCAACGGCCGGCGCGCCCCCGCGAAGAGCTCGCGGCGCAGGGTGAGGATCAGGCCCAGCGCCGCGCCGTAGTGCAGGGCGATCTCAAACGTCTTGGCCTCCTCCGGGGAGAGCTCCGAGCGCCAGCCCAGCAGCTGCGGCACCAGCACCGTGTGCGCCGAGGAGGATACGGGTAGCAACTCCGTCGGCCCCTGGATCAGGCCCAGTAGGGCGGCGTGATGCAAGGGCATGCGCGGGGCGGCTCTTCGCGGCAACGCCCGCTGGCCATCGGCGCCTGGGTCTGGAGCGGGCACCGCAGCAGCCACTCAGCCGCCCGCCTCAGCCGGCTTCGGCTGTCGCCCGCCGTGCCGCCCGGCGGCGCACCACGAGGTACACCGCGCCCACCACGATCAGTGCGACCAGCGCGTAGTCGAAGTACTCAAAGCCCTTGCGCACGGTCTTCCATTCGCTGCCCAGGCCCTTGCCGGCGAATGCCAGTGCCACCACCCACGGGATCGAGCCGATCGTCGTCAGCACCGTAAAGCGACCCAACGGCATGCGCGCGATGCCGGCGGGAAGCGACACGAACGCGCGCACCAGCGGAATCACGCGCCCGAACAGCACCGCCGGCTCGCCGTAGCGCTGAAACCAGCGGTCGGCGCGCTCGATCTGCGCCGGTCCCATGTGCACCAGGTGCCCGTGGCGTTCGAACAGCTCCAGGCGCCCGCCGCGGCCCACGGCGTAGGCGACCCACGAGCCCACCAGCGTCCCCAACAGGCCAGCCAGGATGATGCCCGTCATCGTCAGGTGGTGCTGTGCGCCGCTGGAGGAGGGGTCCGCCACGGCGAAGCCCGCGAACAGCATCACCACCTCTGAGGGGATCGGGATGCACGCCGAGCCCAGCGCCATCAGCACGAAGATCGCCGGCAGGCCGCCTTCGCGCACCAGGTGCGCGGTTTCATTGACGAGCGATTCGCTGATCGAGGCAAGCACGAGCACGGCCGCCAACGATACCGGCCATCACGCCGGGCATGTGTGGGGACGTGCTGGGCGCTGGCGGCGTCGCTACCGTGCCACGGCATGCGCGTCTGGATCGATCTCACCAACAGCCCCCACGTGCTCGTCATGCGGCCCGTCATCGAGGTGCTGCAAGCGGACGGTCACGAGGTGCAGGTAACCGCACGCGACTTCGCGCAGACGCTGGGGCTGCTGGAGCGCTTTGCGATTCCCCACACCGTCATCGGGCGCCACCGCGGCGAGCGCCTGGGCGCCAAGGCCGTCGGTCTGGCCGCGCGCTCGGCGGCGCTCACGCGCTGGGCAGTGGGGGAGAGGAGCCGATCTGCCCCCGCCGCACGCCGGCCCAGAGCGATGCCCAGATTCGCTGCGCCCTTCGACATCGCCCTCGGTCACGGCTCCAACGACATAACCGTCGCCGCCTTCGCACTGCGCATCCCCAGTGCCACCATGTTCGACTACGAGTGGGCCACCGTGCAGCACAACGTCAACTGCCGCCTCGCCCGCGCGGTCGTGGTGCCCGATGCCATCCCCCCCGAGCGCCTCTACCGCTACGGCGCCCGGGGCAAGGTGCGCGCGTATGAGGGCCTCAAGGAGGAGTACTACCTCGCCGACTTCGAGCCCGACCCCGCCGTGCTCACCGAGTTGGCGCTCGACCCCAAATGGCCGATCGTCGTGGTGCGCACGCCGCCCGAGGTGTCTCTCTATCACCGCTTCGCCAACGACCTCTTCACGCGCGTCCTGCAGCGCCTGCGCACCGCCGCGGGCGAGGGGGTGCAGTCGGTCGTGCTCCCCCGCGTCGCCTCCCAGCGCGCCGAGCTCGCCGGTATCGAGGGCTTCATCGTGCCCCAGCGCGCGATCGACGCGCAGTCGCTCATCGCCCACGCCGACCTCGTCATTTCCGCCGGCGGCACCATGAACCGCGAGGCCGTCGCGCTCACCACCCCCGTCTACACCACCTTCGAGGGCCGCCCCGGCGCCGTCGATGAGCGCCTGATCGAGGAAGGCCGCCTGCGCCGGCTGCACGACCCAGACGCGCTCGACCTCGGCAAGCGCTCCCCCGGTGCCCGGGCACAGCGCATCAAGCGCGACCCCCGCGCCCTCGTGGAGTTGCTCCTCAGCGCACGCCGTACGTAACACCAGGCGCGGCCCATCGAGCGATCCCGGCGCCAGCGACATCTGAGGTTGGGCAGCCCTCTCGTGGTGCGCGGCCCCCTCCCCCCTTACAATCCCGTTGATGCGCCGCAGGATCCGTTCCGTGGCCACTCCCCTCTTGCACCGCCACTCGCTCCTCCAGCTGGCTGTGGATGGGGCGCTGGTCGCGCTCGCCTACTGGCTGGCTTTCCAGCTGCGCTTCGACAACGGGCCCACGGGTCGCTATCTGCACCTGCGCGAACGCACCATCTGGTGGGTGGTCCTTGGCGGCGTGGTCGTGCTCACGCTCTCGCGCAGCTATCAGCGCAGCTGGAGTTATTCAGGGCAGCGCGACTACTGGGCGATCCTGCGCGGGGTCTTTGCCATCACCGTGCTTGCCGTCGTCGCCGTCGTCGCCATCAGGCCGGTGCAGACGCCATCGCACCCCGTCAATCTGCCCAACGGCGTCGTGGCGATGTTCTTCCTGCTCGCGCTCGTCATGCTCGTGGGCGTGCGCGTCGCCGCACGCGCCATGCACGAGGGGCGGCTGCTCGCGGCCTTCCGCGGCGTGCGCGAGGGCGAGCGTGGGGTGCTGATTGTCGGCGCCGGTGACGGTGGTCGCCTCGTGCTGCGCGAGATCGTGCGCAACCGCGAGCTCGGCCTCGCGCCCCTGGGCTTTCTCGACGACGACCCCCGCAAGCGCGGGCTGCGCATCGACGGCGTCAGCGTGCGCGGCGACACCCAGCGCGACCTGCCGCGCATCCTCGAGGACGCCGAGCCAGAGGAGGTCATCATCGCCATTCCCTCCGCGCCCGGCTCCATGCGTGCGCGCGTCGTGCGCGAGTGCCGCACGCGCGGCATTCCCGTGCGCACTCTGCCCACCGTCTTCGAGCTCTTGCAGAACGGTTCCGGCGGGGGCGCTGGGGCGGACGGTGGGGTGGGGACCTATTCACTGGCCCGCCAGGTGCGCGAGGTGCAGGTCGAGGACGTCCTCGGGCGCGAGCCCGTGCAGATGCAGCTCGACAGCGTCGGCGCCTATCTGAAGGGCGCCGTCGTCCTGGTGACCGGCGCCGGTGGCTCGATCGGCGCCGAGCTCTGCCGCCAGATCGCCCGCGTGGGTCCGGCGCGGCTCGTGCTGCTCGACCACGCCGAGGACAACCTCTTTGAAATCCACCGCGAGCTGCTCGACGAGCGCCACGTGCAGCCCTCCGTCTTGCGCGCCGTTCTCGCCGACTGCAAGGAGGGCGAGCGTATGCGTGAGGTCTTCGCCGAACACGCCCCCGCCGTCGTCTTCCACGCCGCCGCCTACAAGCACGTCGGGCTGATGGAGGCCAACCCCGTGGAGGCCGTGCGCAACAACGCCATCGCCACGCGTGTCGTCGCCCATGTGGCCGGCGAGCACGGCGTGGGGCGCTTCGTTTTGGTTTCAACCGATAAGGCCGTCGCGCCCGCCACCGTCATGGGCGCCTCCAAGGCGCTCGCCGAGTTCGCGCTGGAGGCCGCCACCGCGCGCTTCGCCGGCACCCTCTACGCGGCCGTGCGCTTCGGCAACGTGCTCGGCTCAAGCGGCAGCGTCGTGCCCATCTTCCGCCGCCAGATCGCGCGCGGCGGGCCGGTGACGGTCACCGACGAGCGCATGACGCGCTACTTCATGACGATCCCCGAGGCCGTGCAGCTCATCATCCGCGCCGGCTCGCTCGCCACGGGATCGGAGGTCTTCGTGCTCGACATGGGTGAGCCCGTACCGATCGTCGAGCTCGCGCGTGCCATGATCGAGCTCTCTGGCCTGGAGGTCGGGCGCGACATCGACATCGAGATCGTCGGCCGGCGCACCGGCGAGAAGCTCCACGAGGAGCTCTTCAACGGCTACGAGCGTCGCTGCGCCACCGCCGCCGAGAAGATCCTCTTGGCCGAGCGCCGGCCCCTGGATGTCGCCACCGTCGAGGCCATGTTCGAGGAGATCAACCTGCTCGTGCTCGAAGGCGACGCCGCCGGGCTGGCCGCCAAGGTGTCCGAGCTCTCAGCCGTGCGCGCAGCCCCGCAGGAGGGTACGAGCGAGGCCGCGGACGATGAGCCACCCGCTGGTGGCGCCGATTCGCCTGTGCCCCTCATACACTCACAGGGTTCATGACGGCCTTGCTGGCGGCGCTCTCCCTCTCTAACTCCTTCACCAAGGTCGGTGCGATCGTCGCCTTCGCCGCGATCTTGGGCATCGCGCTGCTGGCCATGCTCTTCTTCGCTCAGGCCCGCGAGCTCAAGCGGCTGCGCGAATGGAGCGAGGAGGAGCCCCGGCGCATGGCCGAGTTTGAGCACCGTCTCACCTCCGCGCTCTCACTGCGCATCCAGCGTGCCACCGCGCAGGTGGCCCGGCCCGCCAAAGCGGCTGCTGTGGCGCAGGAGACTGCGGCCGGTGCGGGAAGCCCTGCGGTGGCACCGGGCACTGCGGCCGACGTCGAGCCCACCGTAAAGCGCGTGAGCGCCTCAAAGTTCCTCCCTGCCGCCCCGGCCGTGATCGGCGGCAAAGCTGAGGACGCACCTGCAGTGGAGAAGCCACAGAGCGCTTTGGTGTCCGAGCCGACGCCAGCTGTCCCCGCACCGCATGAGTCTCACGAGGAGGTTCCGGTGTTGGCAGCGGTTGCTGCCGAGGAGACCGGAGCCGCGGCCGTTGCCTCCGCCACATCCTCGGCCCCTGTTCCTGCCGCGCCTGCCGTACCTGCTCCATCTTCCCCGCGTGCTCCCACGCCGCCACCGCGTCCCGCACGAGCAGCGCCGCCCCGCACAGCCAACGCTGCTGCCCCCACGCGCCGCCCCGACGGAAACGGTTCGCCGCCGCCACCTTCGCGTCGCCCAGCACCGCCGCTCTCCGGCGGGCGCTCGCAGGCTCCGCGCCGTCCCGTGCGCCGCCGGGGCGGGCCTCCGCTGGGGCCGCCCTTTCTGCGCGAGGAACGCTCGCCGCGCCGCGCTCGGCTACTGATCGCCGGCGGGGTCCTCGCGCTCGTCGTGGCGCTCGTCGTGCTCTTGACCTCCGGCGGCGGCGCGAGCAAAAACGCCTCCACGAGCACCTCGACGCTCTCCTCCTCCACGCACGAAACCACCGCCACCGGCACCCACCACAGCGAAACCTCGCTGCCCGCCAGCACCCCTTCTGAAACGCACGTCGTGGTGCTCAACGGCACCGAAACCGGTGGCCTCGCCCACCGCCTTGCCGGCAACCTTCAGCAGAGCGGCTACACGCTCGCAGCCCCGCTGGGCGGGCACCCCTCGGGGCACTCCACGACGGTTGTAGAGTACGCCCCCGGGCACCGCATCGACGCCCGTCACGTGGCGCAGACGCTGGGCGTCTCGCAGACCAAGCCGCTCGAGTCCTCCATCGCCGCCATGGACGGGGGCTCGGCCACGGTGGTGGTCGTTGCCGGCAGCGATCTGGCGAGCGGCAGCTCGGCATCGGGCACCAGCGGCGAAGCCAGCGGAACCACGGGTGAAGCAGCCGGTGGCACGGGCCACTGACCCACCCATAGAGACCTTCCTGGACATCCCCGAGCGCTCGGTCAAGCCGCGCGAGCGGGGGCTGACCCACGTGATCGACCGCGGGCTCTCCGTCGCGGCCGTCGACGGCCTGATGGAGACCGCCGGTGCGGCCGTGGACATCGTCAAGCTCGGCTGGGGCACCGCCGTGGTCAGCGCCAACCTGCGACCCAAGCTCGAGCGCTACGCCGCCCACGGCGTGCCCGTCGTGCTCGGCGGCACCTTGACCGAGGTCGCCATCCGTCAGGGCAAGGTCGACGGGCTCGTGCGCTGGCTGCACGAACTGGGCCTGCGCCACGTCGAGGTCTCCGACGGCACCATCGAGTTGGAGCAGGACGCCAAGCACGAGCTCATCGCGCGCCTCGCCGACGAATTCACCGTGCTCGCCGAGGTCGGCAGCAAGGACGCCCAGGCGATCATGGCTCCATATGTGTGGATCGAGCGCATCCAAGGCGATTTGGCGGCCGGTGCCTGGAAGGTGATCGCCGAGGCGCGCGAGTCCGGCACCGCCGGCATCTTTCGCGCCGACGGCGAGGTGCGCAGCGGGCTCATCGACGAGATCGCCCACGCCGTTGACCCCGAGAGCATGATCTTCGAGGCGCCCCGCCGCGATCAGCAGGCCTGGCTCTTGAGCTTCTTCGGCTCCAACTGCAACCTTGGCAACATCGCGCCCGACGAAGTGCTCTCGCTTGAGACCCTGCGCCTCGGCCTGCGCTCGGAGACCGTCGAGCGCTTCGCTTCGGACGGCCGGGATTGAGCGCGCCGGAGCCGCTGGCGCGCGCGGTCTTCGGCGTGCTTGTGCTCGCTAGCTTTGCTGCGTTCGGGATCACGCAGCACCTCAAGCACACCCCGACGGCTGTGCAGCGCTTCATGATGACCCCCAACTTCTCCCCGACGGGGCACCATAAGCAGGAGCGCATTTCTTTTCTCATCAAGCAGAACGATGAAGTGACGGTGTCGATCGTCGATGCAGATGGAGAAGATGTCGCCACGCTGGTGAATGACCTGCCGCTTGCGCGCTACACGAAGCTTTCGCTTCGCTGGAACGGGCGCCGAGGTCCAACCGCGCACGGCCGGATGGCCCCCAGAGGCGAATACCGCGTGCGGGTTAGCTTGCGCCGGCAGCACCGCGCTGTCCTCTCGCCCAGGAGCTTTGTGCTGCGATGAAGGTCGCCGCGGTCGTGGCTTCAGCGATCGTTGTGGCAGCTCTGGCGCTGTTCATGCGCCGCCGCCCGCAGGCGTTTGCACTGCTGGCTATCGCAGCGCTGCCCTTCCGCCTGCCCATCTCCGCCGACGGGCGCACGGTCAACCTGTTGATCCCGCTGTATCTGGTCGTGGGGGCGGGGACCTTGGCGCATCTGCCGGGTCTGTGCAGGCGCCTCGGCAAGCCCATTCTCCTGGATTGGCTGCTGCTGGCCACAATCGTCCTCTACGCGCTGCAGACCGTCTACTCCACCGACACGACCAAGGCGCTGGAGAACCTCGCCTTCTTCTACATCCCCTTTGGGCTGTTGTATGTGCTGCTGCGCCAGACGGCGTGGACGCGTGAGCTACTGCTGCAGTGCCTGGGCATCGCCGTCGCGGAGGCCGTCGTGTTCGCCGGCATTGGCTTTGTCGAGTACGGGCAGAAGCAGCTGCTGCTCAATCCCAAAGTCGTGGCGGCCAACGAGTACGACAACTACTTCCGCGTCAACTCGCTGTTCTTCGACCCCAGCATCTACGGTCGCTTCCTCGCCTTGGTGATGCTCGCTGTGACGACGGTCGTGTTGTGGGCCCGCGAGCGGCGCGAGGTGTGGGCCGGTGCGGCTGTGCTCGCCTGGCTCCTGGCCGGTCTGGTCACCAGCTTCTCGCAGTCGAGCATCGCTGCGCTTTTGTTGGGGCTCGCCGTGCTCGCCGCCTGGCGCTGGGACGTGCGTGCGACGGTGTACGTCGCGGTGGCCGCGGTGGTAATCGCCGCCGTCGTGGCGGTCGCCGCGCCGCCCAGCCTGCACATTGGCCTGCGCGGTGCGGGGTCTTCGGCCAACAGCGCCACCAGCGGGCGTGCCAAGCTGATCTCCGGCGGGCTCTCGCTGTGGGCGGACCGGCCCTTGCAGGGGTACGGCTCGGGCTCCTTTGCGCACGAGTACGAGCTGCACAAGAAGGCCACCGCCGTGAATGCGACCTCGGCCTCGCACACGATCCCGATAACCGTTGCCGCCGAGCAGGGGATCGTGGGGCTAGCGCTGTATGTCGCGCTGCTCGTCGTCGCCTTTATCGTGCTGTTCTCAGGGGCCGGGCGCTCGCCGCCCCGAATCGCGCTGGCCGCCTGCTTCGCCGCGCTCGTCCTGCACACCTGGACCTACGCCGACTTCCTCGAGGACCCCATGACCTGGACGCTGCTCGGGATCGGCGTCGCTCTGGCGCTCGCTCCGTTGGCCGAGAGTCTGCCCCTCCGCTCTGCCGGCGCCGAGCCGGTGGCGGCCGGCGCCTGAGCCCAATGCTGGGCTACCTGAAGCGGCTGCTGCGCACTGGGGCCGCCTATCAGGCGGCGGACATCGTCGCCAAGGCGATCGCGCTCTTCACGCTGCCGCTGTACACGCGCCACGTCTCAAGCGGCGAATACGGCGCCTACAACTCGCTGCTCACCGCCGTGATCCTGTCGAGCATCTTCCTGCGCGTCGGCCTGGGGGAGGCGTTCGTGCGCTTCTACTTCGAGGACGAGGACCAGGTGCGCCGCGACCGGATTGCGCGCACTGCCACCGCCACCGTGGCCTGGACGACTACTGTGGCCGCGCTGCTGGCGCTGGCTTTTGCCGGCCCCCTCTCGCGGCTGCTGCTCGGCTCGACCAACGTGGAACTGCTCGACTGCGCCGTCTTAGGGCTGTGGGCCTTCACCAACCTGGAGATGGCCTACGCGCAGCTGCGCGTCGATGAACGCGTCGGCGTCTACGTGCGCGCCGCGATGGCCAACGTCGCGATGACCGTCAGCTTCACGATCGTGCTCGTCGTCTTCGCCGGCGAGGGCGCGCGGGGACTGCTGCTCGGTAACTTCGGTGCCTCCGCCGTGGTCGTGCTCGGGCTCTGGTGGGTGCTGCGCGCGCGTTTCTCGCTGCGCGCGAAGCTCGCCGACCTGCGCGCCATGCTCGGCTTCGGCCTGCCCACGATCCCCGCCGACGCCAGCGTCTACGGGTTGCAGGTCGCCGACCGGCTCTACCTCTACCGCGGTTACTCCCACGCCGCGGCCGGGCAGTACTCGATCGCCCTGCAGCTCGCGACTGTGGTGTTCGTGTTCGTGCGCGGCTTCCAGTACGCCTGGCCGCCCCTGGCCTACTCCGTCAAGAGCGACCGCATGGCCGCGCGGCTGTACTCGCTGGTGACCACCTTCTTCGTGCTCGCCACCGGCACCGTCGTCTGCGCCGTCGCCCTGCTCGGCCGCTGGCTCGTGCGTCTGCTCGCCGCGCCCGAATACTTCGGTGCTCACGCCGCGCTGCCCTGGCTCGCGCTCGGCTGGACGCTCTACGGGCTCTACCAGGTGCTGATCGTCATCACCGGGCGCGCGCGGGTGACGCGCCTGAACCTGCCCGCGGCATTGGTGGGCCTCGCGGCCAACGTCGTCCTGCTGCTGTGGCTCGTCCCAAGCTCCGGCGCCGGTCTGGGCATCGCCGGCGCGGGCATTGCGCTGTGCGGCGCCTACGTCGCCATGCTCGCCGTGCTGCGCCTGCTCACCCGCCGCGTCTTTCCCGTCGCCTTCGACTGGTGGCGCCTGAGCCTCTTGATCCTGATCCTCGGCGGCACCGCTGTCTCGGGGGAGCTCTTGCTGCCCACGCAGGGGTTCGGGGGACTCGTCGCGCGCGTCATCTGGCTTGCCTGGATACCGGGGCTGCTGTTGGTGACGCGCTTCTTCGTGCCTAGCGAGCTCACGCAGGCGCGGCTGCTGCTGGCCGGGGGGCGCCGGGCCGTGGCGTCATTCCGCGGACGCGGGGGTTAGCGCCCGAGGCGCAACGCAGATACCCAACTACCGTTTTGGGCAGCGGGCCTCTCAGCGCTCCACAACCACACCTGCCCTGCGCCGAGACTTCCCTGTGGGCACGAGGTGATACTCGACGCTGTAGCCAAGGGCGCCGGCAAAGCGCTCCACCGTGGAGAGCTTTGTGTCAGCAGCGGTGGTCTCAAGTCGCGCCAGGGTGGGCTGAGATGTGCGCATCGCAGCGGCCACAAGAGTCTGAGATAGGTTGCGCCTCCGACGCTGCTCTGCGAGCGTGCGCAGCAGCGACCGGCGCCGTTCTGCGGCCTGGAGTAAATGGGGAAATTCAGGGTTGGCCTCGCTGAACTCGGCGATCATCTCGTCGAGTGCATCGGGTTCCTGGTTTGGGGGATCGCTTTTTTGCATAGCAGTCAACATATCATGCTTTCTTTGATATATCAAGGAAGTCATTGAGCACGGTCAGCCATCAGTTCGCCCGCGCGAGCGCCAGTCGCACAAGCGTCGCAACGCCAGCGCGATCTCGGTAGATGGTGTCCTCTGGGTCTTTTTCTTGAAGGCGACGAGTGCGAGCAGCACCTGGCTACGTACACCTTCCCGGGCAAACAGGACTCGATAGATCACCCGATCGCCATCGGCCCTAACCTCGAAAATCTCATCCTCCAGATGCCGAGCACTACGCACACCTTCCCGTCGCACCTCTTTCATCGCCGCGAGGATCGCGGCCTTGTCCCCGTCCGGGAGCTTGCGGATGAACTCCAGGGCAGGCCGCCTGCCTGCAGCTGTCTCGTAGTGGCGCCAGCGGCGCTTTGTCGAAGATGACACGGCCTGGCGAGCCTACGCCCGACCTGCGACACAACTCTCGGGTGGCTACGCGGCCCGGTTGTACTCCTCCGCGGCCTCGCGCAGTCCTTCGCCCCGGTCGGGCCGGAGCGTCGCGGTCACGTGGCGCCAGTAGCGCCGGGGGGAGTGGCCGGGGAGCACGAGGGCGGCGGCGGCGCGCACGGCGTAGGTCCATGCGGTCAGCCAGCGGACCGTCAGCGCCGCCAGGCGCGAGTGGTGCTTGCGCATATACAGGTCGCGGTTGCGCGCCATTTCCACGATGCGCCGCTCGGGGACCGCGTCGGTCGAGAGCTGCTCGTGGTGCACGGCCACGGCACTCGGGACCCACACGCTGCGCCACCCGGCGATGCGCAGCCGTTTGGCCAAGTCGACCTCGTCGGAGTACACGAAGAAGTTCGGGTCCAGGTAGTCGACCTGTGCCGCTGCCTCGCGGCGCACCAGGAGGGCGGCCGACTGGCACCAGTCCACCTCGCGCGTGCGCGTGCCCCTGCTCTGCACCGTGAACAGACGATGCAGGAACAGCGCGCCTGCAAGTGCCGTCAGGGGCGTGGGAAAGCGCCACGCCGAGGGCTGCTCCGCGTCGCCGGGGCGCAGCAGCTTGGCTCCGGCGCACGCCGCGTTTGGATGCTCCTCTAGCGCCTTGTGCAGCGCGAGTGTCGCCCCGGCCTGCAGCTCGGAGTCCTCGTTGAGCAGCAGCGCATAGCGCCCCCGCGCCCGGCGCAGCAGCTCCGAGTCGTTCAGGCCCTTGCCGCGCCGTTCGGGGACGGCGATGACCTCGTCCACCGCGGGATGCTCCTGTGCCGCTCGCGCCGACCCGTCGCGCGAGCCGTTGTCGAGCACGAGCACCTCGGTCGTGAACGGAACCGCCCCGCGCTCGGAGCCGATCGCATCCAGCCCGCGTAGCAGCAGCTCGCGTTGCGAGGTGTTGACGACGCAGTAGGTCAGCTCGACATCAGGCATCGAGGGACCCTACCTCGTGTCTGAATCGGGCCGATCATGGAGCCGGCCATGCGCGATTCGGTAGACCGTCGGGGCATTCGAGTCGCGCGGTTGGTGTCGTACACCAAAAGCGATCGCGCGCAGTGCCCAAGGGCGGGTGGTGTGCTCGACGGGTATGAGTACCAGGCCATAGCGTCCATCTGGCCACGGGGCGTAGGTCTTGACGCAGCCGGCGAGGTTTGTGCCATCGCGGCCTTCGGCTTGGCAGCCCTTCAAATGGGAGAGGGGCAATCCACCCGCTTTGCCGATGTCGCGTCGCAGTGCTCGCAACGCGAGACCGGCCGTCTGAGGAAGATGCCCAATGTCGTGGCGGAGCGCCTCGTCGTCGAAGTGAACTGGCACGAGCGTCTCGCGCCGGCTGTCAGCCATCGGTCAACCCTCGTCGTCGGTGGGCAGATCCCCGAAGTGACGCTCAAAATCCTCGGCGCTCATCGGTCGCTCGCCGTGACGGGCGAGGATGGCCTTGACGCTGAGATCGGGCACGAGTACGAGGCGCCCGTCGGCACTGCGATCCTCGACCACGTACTCGCCGACGATGTCGCCGCTGAGCGTCACGTGGGTCTGTCTGCTCACGGTTAGCATGATACGGCGAGGGTACGCGCGACCGGGGATACAACTCTCGAGGCGCGCGAGAGGGCGGGTACCTATTGTCTCCGTCCATGCGCGTGCACGTCGTGGACCCGTCGGCTTACACGCCGCCGTACGACCACGCGCTGTGTCGGGCGCTGGCGCGGGAGGGGGCGGACGTGGCGCTGATCACGAGCCACTTTGACTACGGGCCGGTCGCGGCGGCGGAGGGGTATGAGCGGCGCGAGCTGTTCTATGGGCTGGCGCACCGGGGGGGTGGGGAGAAGCCGCGCTCTCGCGGGCGGATGGCGCTGAAGCTGGCCGAGCACGTGCCGGAGATGCTGCGCTACCGGCGCTTGGCGCACGAGGCGGACATCGCGCACTTTCAGTGGCTGACGGTGCAGCCGCTCGACGTGCGCCTGTTGCCGCGCCACGGGCGCGCCTCGGCGGGTGGGCGTCCAAAGCTCGTGCTCACCGCCCACGACGTGCTGCCGCGCGAGCCGCGGCCGGGGCAGCTGACCGCGCAGCAGCGACTGTACGAGCGCTTTGACGCGGTCATCGTGCACTCAGAGCACGGCCGACGGCGGCTCACGCGCGAGCTGGGGATCGATCCCGCGTGCGTGCACGCGATCCCGCATGGCGCATTTGCGCACCTGGCCGAGGCTCCGCCGATGCCCCCGCCACACCAGGCCGACGGTCCCGTCGTGCTCTGCTTCGGGCTGATGCGGCCCTACAAGGGCCTCGACGTGCTGATCGAGGCGTGGCGGGGGATCGACGCTCCGGATGCCCAGCGTCGGTCCGGTACGCCCGAGCTGTGGATCGCGGGGATGCCGCGTATGGACATCTCGGGACTGCGGGCGGCGGCGCCCGCCAACGTGCGCTTTGACGCGCGCTTCATCGGCGACGACGAGCTGCCGGCCTACTTCCAGCGTGCCGACCTCGTCGTGCTCCCCTACCGCGAGATCGACCAGTCCGGCGTGCTCTTCACCGCGCTCGCGTTCGGCAAGCCGCTGCTGCTCAGCGACGTCGGCGGCTTCCCCGAGATCGCGGCCACGGGCGCCGCTCGCACAGTCCCCGCAGGTGACCCCGTCGCTCTGCACGACGCCCTCAGCGAACTGCTGTCCGACCCCGGCGCGCTGGCCGAGATGGCCGACCGCGCTCGCGCCGCCGCCGCCGGGCGCTACTCCTGGGAGCAGATCGCGCGGGCGCACCTGCGGGTGTATGAGGGGTTGTTGGAGGGGTGAGGCCCGTTCCTGGCCTCCCTGTTTGACCATAGCCCGCGCTCTCGTACACCTTTGGGCTTGACAACTGCTGCTCAGTCTGCTTATTATGTTCTCGCTCGGTCCCGGCTTGGGAGCGGGCATACATAGGATCGGGTTTGGGCCAGGCCCCTGTGGCCGGCTTCATTCGTAGGCAGGGTTTCCTTGGGAGAGGGACGTGATCGCACGTTTTACGAGGGAGATGAGGTTCGCGTGAGTTCGGTTCGGACAGACGTGGCAGGGATGGTTGCGGCTCCGGTTGGGGGTCCAACTAGATGCTTCAGCATCGCTGAGGCATCTCTCTCTCTCTCTCTCTCTCTCTTGGCCCGGATCGTTAGCTTCTAGGGCTTGTCGCCGCCGTCGTCCGGCGGCTCGCTCCGGCGCCGGGCGCCGGGTTGGTCACTCGCGCGCGGTATGCGGCGCGGCGTCTCGCAGGGGACCGGTTGTGTCGGTCGTTGTGCGTTCTTTGTCATCTTGGCGAGGGGCGTGCCCCTCTTTGTTCGAGGAGGGGAGTTGTTGATGCGGGGTTTTCGGTGGGTGTTTGGTGTTGTGGCGGTTGTGGTTTGCCTGTTGGTTGTGGGGGGTGGGGTGGCGGTGGCCTTGCCTGCGAGTTTTGGTGGTGGGGATGGTGATGAAGCGGGGCAGATCAGCAGAGAAGCTGCGGGGATTGCTGTGGAGCAGGAAAGTGGTGATGTGTATGTCGCCGACCATACGAACGAGCGGGTGGATAAGTTTGGCCCGTCCGGGGAATTCCTGTTCGCGTGGGGTTGGGGTGTCGCGGATGGTCACACCGAAGCGCTGCAGACGTGTACGACGAGCTGTTTCACGGGCCTCTATCGTGGCGGTTCGGGTGCGTTTGGGTTCCCGGATGGTGTGGCGGTCGATGACGATCCGTTGAGCGCGTCGTATCGCGATGTGTATGTGGTGGATTCGAGCAATGGTCGTGTGCAGAAGTTCGATTCGGCGGGGAATTTTCTGCTGATGTTCGGTGGTGGTGTGAACGAAACGACCAATGGCGATGTGTGTCTCGCGGGTGAAGCGTGCCGCGCTGGGACCGGTGGCTCGGAACCGGGGGAGTTCGAAGGGCTGTCGCAGGGCAGTATCGCGGTGGACGCCGCTGGGAACATGTATGTCGGGGATCTGAACCGGGTGCAGGAGTTCAGCCCTGGGGGTGCGCCGGTGGCGCAGATCGCGCTCCCGGGCGCCGGGAGCATCGGGGCGGTCGCGGTGGACTCTAGCGGTGATGTGTATGTGAAGGGCAGCGAATTGAGTGGCGTGCGCAAGTTCGAAGGGTGCTCGGGTGCGTGTACGGGTGTCGAGCTCGGCGAACCGCTCGAT
>DATBPO010000150.1:0-3337 GCA_036561265.1 Solirubrobacteraceae bacterium
AGCGGGCGCAGCAGGGTCAAGCACGAAATCCTGGCGGCCATAAAGACACAGACCGACGTGAAGGTCACGCAGGTGCTCTTCCCCGACCTAACGGTCCAATAGGAGGACCGACCCATGAACGAGACAGAGAACAACGAGCACGAGCACAACCACGAGCACGAGCACACACCGGCGGCGGCGGGCGAGCAGTTCGACGTCCAGGAGCAGTTCGCCGCGCCTGAGAGCGAGTCAGACGGCGCGAGCTATGGAGGCTCAAGCGCGGGCGGCCCGCAGGACGCCGACCTGCGCCGTGTCGCCGAGGTGCCACTCGAGCTGAGTGTGGAGATCGGGCGCACACGAATGACCGTAGGCGAGACGCTCGACCTGCGCGCGGGCTCGATCGTCACGCTCGATCGTCTCGCGGGAGAGCCGGTGGACCTACTCGTCAACGGCACCCCCATCGCACGCGGCGAGGTGGTTGTCGTAGACGAGCAGTTCGGGCTGCGCGTGACGGCGATCCTCGAAGGGGATGGCGAGCTCCCTGCAGCCGAGCGGGCGCCGGCCGAGCAGGAAGGCATCGCGAGCGAGGCACCGGCGTGAGCGCGCAGGAGACCCACGCCGAGGCGCCGCACACCGATGCTCACGGCCGCGCGCGGCGCATCCGCACGCTCGACTTCTCCCAGCCCACCAAGTTCACGGCCGAGTTCCGCCGCCAGATCGCCCGCGTGCTGGGCCCTTTCTGCGAGACGGTCGCCAACCGCCTCTCCGGCGAGCTGCGCGCGCAGGTGGAGCTGCGCGTGACCGACTCAAGCCAGCTGACGTGGTCAGCCGCACGCGCCCAGCTGCCTGCACAGTCGGTCTCGGTGGCGCTGCAGGTGCGCCCGATCGAACGCCAGATGCTGCTGGAGATCGAGCTGCCGCTGCTGCTGCAGGCACTCGAATGCTTGCTGGGCGGCACCGCCGCGCAGGCTCCCGCCGAGCGCCGCCTGAGCGAGATCGACTGGGCGCTTACCCGAGGGATGCTCGAGGCGATCGTGGGCCAGCTGGGTATGGCGTGGCGCGATCTGGGCGACCTGGAGCTGAGCTACGGGCAGGTCGACATGGAAGGCGACGCGGGAGTGTTCGCGCCGATCGGCGAGCCGACCTTCCTGCTGAGCTTCGAGTGCCGCATCGACGGCGAGCGCTCGGGCATGTCGCTGCTGATCCCCTGGTCGGCAATCGAGCCGGTGGCGGGGGAGATCCTCGGTGCCGAGAGCAGCTCGCAGCAGACCGATCCTCACGACCAGCAGGCCGTGCAGCGCAGCCTCGCCGAGGCACAGGTGCTGCTGCGCGCGGAGGTCGGCTCGCTGCAGATGCCCGTCGAGCAGATGCTCGCGCTGACCCCCGGCACGACTTTGGCGCTGAATGGGCGCGCCGATGACGGCGTGGCGCTGTATGCCGAGGGGGTGGCTTTGGGCCAGGGGCGCCCCGGCCTGCGCGGCACGCGCCGCGCGATCAAGCTGACCTCGACCACGCCCCTCGCCGGCGCCGGGCGCCTGACCTCGACACTGGGTGCCGCCGCGGCAAGCGGAGACGCCGCGGAAAGCGCCACGGACGCGCAGGGAGAGGAAGAGGAAGGGTTGGGCCGCGCGTCGCAGGCCGAGCGCTGCCCAGGCACGATGGAGCGCATGCTGGGCGTGCCGGTGCGGGTGTGGGCGGAGCTCGGGCGCACGCACATGCCTCTGGGCCAGGCTCTGGAGATGCCACAGGGCACAGTGATCGAGCTCGATCAGGGCGCTGAGGAGCCGATCGAGCTGTTCGCGGGAGGCCTGCCCTTCGCGCGGGGGCAACTGCTGGTGAACGACGAGGGCGAGTGGGCCGTGCACGTTCAGAAGCTGATCTAAAGCCGCCCGGGCGAGGGCCGATAACGGGAGCGACTCTCCCTCGGAGTCGTCCCTCGATGATTCAGTTCTTCCCGTTTTCGCGTGCGACCGTACGTGTCGCAATCTTCACGCTTGCCGTGTTGGCGCTGGCCCCTGCGTCGCCGGCGCGGGCGTTCACGCCTGCGAGTAAACACGCTGCGAGCGGTGAAAACACGCCGCTCAATCTGAGCCCCTCCAACGTCGGCACGCATACCACGAGCTCGGGCGGGCCGAGCATCGTGCGCACCATCGTGGGCCTCTTGATCGTGATCGCCGTGATCTGGGGCTTGACGTGGATCCTCAAGCAGGTCAAGTCCGGGCGCGAGACGCGCTCTGCCGGCGACGGTCTCCAGAACGTCGCCACGCTGCCTCTGGGCTCGGGCCGTTCGTTGCACCTGGTGCGCGCTGGCAACGATCACCTGGTGGTGGGTAGCGCCGAGCAGGGCGTGATGCCGATCTACCGCTATACCGAGGAGCAGGCGCGGGAGGCTGGACTGCTGGATTCCGAGCTCAAGCAGCGCCTGCAGCTGGAGGAACATCCCGATCCCGGGCGCGCGTCGATCCAGATCCCCGGGCATGGCCAGAGTACGCTTGAGAGCGCGCTCGCGCGGCTGCGCGAATGGACAGTACGCAAGTGAACGTCAACTCCTCGAGCGCCGTTCAGATCCTGCTGCTCGTCGGCGGCCTCACGCTGGTGCCGGCGATGCTCTTCACGGTCACCGGCTTCAGCCGCATCCTGATCGTGCTGGGTTTCATCCGCACCGCGGTTGGGACCACCAACGCACCGCCCAACCAGGTGCTCGTGGGCATTGCGCTGTTCCTGACGATCTTCGTGATGGCCCCCACGGTGAGCCAGATAAAGCGCGATGCGATCGAACCGCTGACCGCGCATCACATCTCCACCACCACGGCGATAGCGCGCGCGGAGGAACCGCTGCGCCAGTTCATGTTCCGCCAGACGCGCGCGCAGGACATCTCGCTGTTCATCGGCCTAGCCCACGCCAAGCCGCCCAAGACGCGCGCGGATGTGCCGACGGAGGTGCTGATACCGGCATTCATCGTCTCCGAGCTCAAGAGCGCGTTTCAGATCGGGTTCCTGATCTTCCTGCCGTTCTTGATCATCGACCTGATCGTCTCCTCGACGCTGATGAGCATGGGCATGATCATGCTGCCCCCCACGTTCATCTCACTCCCTTTCAAGATCCTCCTGTTCGTACTCGTAGACGGCTGGGATCTCGTCATCAAGGCGCTCGTGCAGAGCTTTCACTAAGGAGCACCACTAACCATGAATCAGGACACCGTCGTGAACCTCGCCTCGCAGGCCATGAGTCTGGCGCTGAAGGTCGCCGGCCCGCTGCTGCTCGTGGGGCTGGTAGTCGGCCTCGTCGTCAGCGTCTTTCAGGCCGTCACACAGATCCAGGAGCAGAGCCTGACACTGATCCCAAAGATCATCGGCG
>DATBPO010000151.1:0-4376 GCA_036561265.1 Solirubrobacteraceae bacterium
TACCCAAGGCGCACGTCGCGCGCGACGGCCTCGCGGTCGCGGCGCAGGGGGTTGCCCCAGCCACCGCCGCCGGCCGTCATCTGCACGACGACATCGTCGGGGCGCAGCGGCACGCCCGCGGCCTTGGAGCCAAAGCGCGGCGCGGGGTTGATCGGCTCGGCGCCCGCGCGCAGCAGCCGGTACATCGCGGCCGCCCCCTCGCCGCCGCCCCCGAAGCCCCACGGCGGCACCATCACGCGGTTGCCCACGATCGACAGCTCGGCGCTGTGATCGAGGATGCGGTGGTCGCGGCGGATGCCCAGACCCCCGCGGTGCTCACCCGCGCCACCGCTGTCCTCGCGCAGCTCGTAGCGCTCCACGCGCAGGGGAAAGCGCCGCTCCACCACCTCCACCGGCACGTTCCAGGTGTTGCCCGCGATCGAGTACACCGCGCTGAGGCCATCGCGCTGCGCGTTGGCGCCCCAGCCGCCCTCGGGGTACTCATACAGCACATAGCGACTGCCTCCGTGGGGGCGCATACCGGAGATGAGTAGGTTGTTGGAGGAACCCTGATCGCAGGCCATCGTCTTCGCGCCCTCAATCTGCGAGAGCGCGCGGAAGATCGCGGCACTGATCACGAACACCGTCTCGTTGCCGCCTGTACAGGGGGCGGGGAAGCGGGGGTTAACGATGCTGCCCGCGGGGGCGATGATCTCGATCGGGCGGTAGCAGCCGGCGTTGGGGGGAATGTCGGGGTCCGTGGCGGCCTGCAGCGTCATATATACGCCTGAGCAGGTGTAGCCCAGCACGCTGTTCAGCGGGCCCTTGGTCTGCTCGCTTGAGCCCGTGAAGTCGACCTCCACGCGATCGCCGCGCACCCGCAGTGTCACCTTTATCTCACGCGGCTCGTCCTCGACGCCGTCGTTATCAAGCCAGTCAGAGGCTGTGTAGTCGCCGTCGGGCCAGCTTTTAATTACTGCGCGCATGCGCCGCTCGCTGTAGGCCATCGCCTCGTGCATCGCCGTGCGCAGCATCTCCTCGCCGTAGCGACGGAACAGCTCGCCCACGCGCTCGATCGCCGTGCGGTTGGCCGAGACCTGGCTCTCCAGGTCGACGCGCATCTGCTCGGGCAGGCGCGAGTTTTCGGTGATCAGCTTGAGCAGGTGCGCGTCGCGCTCGCCACCGCGGAAGAGCTTCATGGGGCTGATGCGCAAGCCCTCCTGGTAATTGTCGGTGGCGCCCGAGAAGAAGCTGCCCGGCATCGTGCCGCCGACGTCGAGGTGGTGCGCGCGGTTGGCGGCGTAGGCGACGGCCTCGCCCTCGTGGAAGATCGGCGAGACCATCGTGATGTCCGGCAGGTGCGAACCGCCCAGGTAGGGGTCGTTCATGACGACCGTGTCGCCCTCCTTTAGCCCGTCGTGCGCAAACGCCGCGCGCGCGTGGAAGACCGAGAAGGACAGCGAGCCGAGGTGGATCGGCAGAAACTCGCCGTGCGTCACCAGCTTGCCCTGGGCGTCGAAGATCGCACACGAGTAGTCGTTGCCCTCGTTGAAGATCGGCGAGCACGAGGTCATGCGCAGCGTCACGCCCATCTCGCGCGAGACGGCCGTCAGCGCGTGGCGGATGACCTCGGCAGTGATCGCATCGGCTTTGGTCATCGGCGAGTGCGCTCCGCGATCGCCCGCCGTGGTCGCCTAATCCCAGCCATCTCCGTTGCCGAGCAGCCCACGATCACGGCCCGCCCACCCCCACGGCGCCGGCGTCCTGCAGTTCGGCCAGCGCCTGCCCGGGGCTCGTGACGATCAGGCTCCCCGAGGGGTGCGCCACCGCCACCGTGCCGGGTGGTATCAGCACCGTGGCATCGAGCTGGTGCACCACCGCGGGCCCCTCGATCTGCTGCTCGGGCTCGATCTCGCGGCGACTGAGCACACGCGTGTCGAGGAAGCCGCCGGCCTCGTGGAAGTAGACGTCGCGGTGCTTCTCCGCGCCCCGCTCGGGCGCTGCGGTCCTGGCCCAGTCCCACCACATGGCGGGGCTCGGGGGGATGCCGTGGCCGGTGACGCGCACGTTCACGAGCTCCACCGTCATGTCGGGGAAGGAGTGGCCATAGAGCTGCTCGTGCAGGCGGTGGAAGCGACCGAGGGCCTCAGCGAGCACGGCGGCGAAGGCCGGCTCGGGCGCGGGCGCCGCGGGAAAAGCCTCGGGGCAACGCACCGAGAGATCGTGCGCCTGGCCTGCATAGCGTAGGTCGAGCCACAGCTCCATAAGCGACTCGGCGGCACGGAAGCCTTCACGCGCCAGCGCCGCCAGCGCCTGAGCGCGCATGCTGTCCACGGTGCTCCGCGCCGATTCGGCGCGCACGTCGCGCAGTGCGCGCCCGATGGTGCGCACCAGATCGTGGCGCGCGTCGGCTGACACCGCCCCCAGCGCGCTGGTGCAGCCGGGGCAGGGCGGCACGAGGATGCGCTCGATCCCCAGCTCCCGCGCCACGTCGGCGCCGTGCACCGGGCCGGCGCCACCGAAGGCGACGAGCGTGAAGTCGCGCACATCGCGGCCGCGCTCTAGCGAGATCGTGCGCACGGCGCCCTCCATGTGCGCGTTGACGATGCGCACGATCCCCGCGGCCGCCTGCTCCACGCTCATCTCAAGCGGCTTGGCGACCGCACGCTCCACGGCCTCGCGCGCTCGCTCAGCGTCGAGCGCCAGCGCGCCTCCCAGTGGCGCCGCGGCGTCGTAGCGGCCGAGGATCAGGTTGGCGTCGGTGACCGTCGGCTCGGTGCCGCCCAGGCCATAACACGCCGGACCCGGGTCGGCCCCGGCGGAGTGCGGCCCTACGCGCAGCGCCCCACCGGGATCGATCCAGGCGATGCTGCCTCCGCCCGCGCCGATCGTATGGATGTCGAAGGTGGGGTAGCTCACAGCCAGGCCGTCGATCCACAGGTCCAGGCGCTCGTCGGGCCGTCCGCCGACGATGCCCGAGACGTCGCAGCTGGTGCCACCCATGTCGAGCGTGAGCACGTTCTCGATGCCCGCCTCGAACGCCAGCCGATGTGCGCCCGCCACGCCTCCCGCCGGCCCCGAGAGCAGGCTGGGGATCGGCGCGTGGGCGACCGCCTCGGAGCCGAGTACGCCGCCGGAGCTCGTCATGATCGAAAGTCGCCCCTCGGCCAGTCCGCGCTCCTTCAGGCGCTCACCCAGGTCCGCCAGGTGCGCGCGCATCGCGGGCGCAACATAGGCGGCCATCGCCGTCGTGGAGGTACGCTCGTACTCGCGGTGCACCGGCAGCACCTCCGAGGAGATGAACACCGACTCCGCGCCGCCCTCGCGCAGCACGATCTCGCGCGCACGCTGCTCGTGCTCGGGATTCTCGAAGGAGAACAGGAAGACGATCGCCAGCGAGGTCACACCCGCGGCGCGCAGCTCGTGCCAGGCCGCTCTGACACCTGCCTCATCCAGGGGCTGCACGACGTTGCCGTCGGCGTCCATGCGCTCGCTCACCTCCAGGCGCCGGTCGCGCGGCACCAGCGGCTCGGGCAGCTTCTCGTCGAGGTCGAACAGCCGCGTGCGGTGCGTGCGGCGGATCTCCAGCACGTCGCGAAAGCCGCGCGTCGTGATCAGGCCCGTGCAGGCGCCGCTGCGCGTCAGCACCGCGTTCACGCCCAGTGTCGTGCCGACCTTCACATGCGTCACCTCGCTCAGCGGCACCCCGCTCGCGGCCATCGCCTCCAGCACCCCCACCGCCGGCTCGCGCTCGTTCGTCGGCAGCTTCAGCCACGACGTGGAGCCGCTCTCCTCGTCGAGCACCACGACGTCGGTGAACGTGCCTCCCACATCGACGCCGATACGCCTCATCGGAAAAGGGTCTGTGGTTGGGGAGGCATCTGGGAGTAGGGTAGGCACATGAGCGCCGCAGCGCCGACCCAAGGACACGCGGCCGCCCCGTGGCGTGCGGCGCGATGAGCCCCGCGACCTCCACCCCCACCCCCTCGGGGGAGTTCGAAGGCCGCTGGCAGCGCGCGCTCGCGGAGTGCCAGAGGCGGGGCCTGGACGGCCTGCTGGCGGTCTCGCGCGGAGCGTCGAGCATCGACTCCTACGCCGATGTCTTCTACCTCTCGGGCCACTACGGCAACATCGGCTTCACCCCCGACTTCCAGGACTACTGGGTGGGGCGCTCGCACTCCGCCGTCCTGCTCGCCCCCGGCCGCGAGCCGCTGCTGATCGTCGACGGCGCCGACTACCGCCGCGATCTCCTCGGCATCGCGGACGTGCGCTTCGCGCTGGACTTCCCCGCCGCCGTCGCCGGGGCGCTGCGCGAACGCGGCCTCGACCGCGGGCGCGTGGGCGTCGCCGGCCTGAACGTCATGAGCGCTCGCGTCCACCGCATGCTGTGTGAGCGG
>DATBPO010000152.1:0-13181 GCA_036561265.1 Solirubrobacteraceae bacterium
CGCGCAGGTGCGGCAGCGCGTCCGCCAGCGTCGCCCCCGGCACGTGCATGCGCAGGATTTTCGCCGGTATCTGCGCCATCACCTCCGGCGTCAGCCCCAGCGGCTCGGGGTCGAGCGTCGGGTCGCCCTCCGGCTCCACCCCCAGCGGGTCAAGGCGCGCCGCCAGATGGCCATGCGTGCGAAACGCCTTCAACAGCGCCGTCGCCGACTGCACCGCCTGCAGCAGCTCCTCATCCGCCGCGCCCCGCTTCGGCGCCTCGCGCGCGGCCTGCGCCGCGGCTGCAGGGGCAGGAAGGGCGGGAGCAGGTCCGAGCTCCACGCCCAGCGACGCAAACACGCCGTCATAAAAGCCCCGCTCGCCCTGCAGATACTCCTCAATCCGCCCCAGGAACCGCCCCGACTCCGCCCCCTGAATGATGCGATGGTCATATGTCGAGGTCATCGTCATCACCTTCTCCGCTCCAATCATTGACCCCACATTCGCCAAGCCCGGCGGATAGGAGATCGAACCCGTCGCCACAATCGTCCCCTGCCCCGCCATCAGCCGCGGCACCGACGCGATCGTCCCCAACCCGCCCGGGTTCGTCAGCGTGATGTTCCCGCCAACAAGATCCTCTGCCGTCAGCGTATTCGTCCGCGCCTTCTCCACCAGCGCGTCATACGCGCCCAAGAACTCTTTGAACGGCAGCCTGCCCGCGTTGCGGATAACCGGCACCATCAATGTCCGGCTGCCGTCCTTCTTCTCCACATCCACCGCCAGCCCCAGGTTCACCTGGCCATCGTCCACGCGGTGCGGCTTACCCTCGATCGCCTCATAGTGCTGCGCCATCACCTGCATGTCATCCGCCGCCCGTGCAATCGCGTAGGCGATCAGGTGTGTGAACGACACCCTCTTCTCTGCCGCCTTCAGCTCCTTGCGCCGTGCCTCCAGGAACGTCACCGTCAACGTCCGGAAGCTCGTCGCCGTCGGCACCTGTAGCGACTGCTCCATGTACCGCGCCAGCGCCGCCGCCCCGCCCTTCATCTGCTGCGCCCCCGCCGGCGCCGCTGCCGCGCTCGCTCTGCCGTTGGCCGTGCCTGTCTTGGTGCCGTTGCCCGCTGCCTCCAGCACGTCTGCCTTCACGATGCGCCCCGCCGGGCCGCTCCCCTCGATTCCGCCCAGATCCACGCCCTCCACCGCCGCCACACGCGCAGCTACCGGGGACACTCGCTTGCCGTCGCTATCAACGCTCGCGCCGCCGTTCGCGGGGGGTGTGGGGGAGGGGTTGGGGTCGGTTGGCTCCACGCCCTGCGCTGGCGAGCCGCCGTTCGGCGACAGCCGCGCGATCACCTGGCCCACCGTCACCGTCTCTCCCTCCGCCGCCAAGATCTCCACCACCGTCCCGCTCGCCGGCGAGGGCAGCTCCACATCGACCTTATCCGTCGAAATCTCAACGATCGTCTCGTCGACCTTGATGAAGTCGCCCACCTTCACGTGCCATTCGAGCACCGTGCCCTCGGTGACCGACTCCCCCGCGGCCGGCGTCACGACATCAATCACTGCGCTCTCCTGGCTCGTCGTGCCCGTGGCCATCTCTTCCCTTCACTCTAGCGCTCGCGCTCGGCGGAGCGTCGCGCTCGATCGGCTGTTTCAGTAGTCGCAATCGGCCTTTCGCGCAGGGTCGCTGTATCCCTGCAACTCCCGCAGTTCGGGCTCGCCCGAGGGCGAGCGCCGTCGCTAGCAGTCATCTCCCTCGTGCGCGGCCCCCACCGGGACCCCTCCAGGGGTCCCTCTCTTAATAAAACTCTCATTCGCCCGGCCTTCGCGCACGAACTCATAGCTGCCGAAAAACGGGCCGATGCCGCCCAGCACAGCCACCGCCACCGCCAGGCGCAGCGACACGATGCGCGCCCGCGCCGCCACGATGCACAGCAGCGACATCGCGATCCACAGGACGCCGTGCGTGAAGCCCAGCACCGTCGTCGCCGGCTCCGGCTTGCCGATCGCAAACGCGCACACCAGCAGCGCCAGGTAGATGCACGAGTGTGTCAACGACGTCCACTTCAGCGCGCCGAATGCCGCGCCGCGGTTCAGTCTGCCAGCCATCGCGCCATCCGGCGCAGCGGCTCCTCGGCCTCCACCGGCCACTCCTCGATCTCACTCGGCCACCACGCGTGCTCGTCGTGCTCCGGATCGCGCACCACCTCCGCCCCCGGCGGCAGCCACGCCTGGCCCACGAACATCACCATTCCGTGGGGAAGTCTTATGAGTGCCTCGCCCTGGATCCGCTGTGGCGTCACCGACCACTCCTCCCACAGCTCCCTGCTCAGCGTCTCTGCCGGGTTCTCGCCCAGGTCCACCGCGCCCCCCGCGCCCAGTGCCCAGCGGCCCGCCCACGAGGACAGCCACGCCGCCCGCCGGCCCGCCAGCCACCGTCCATCCGCGCTGCGCGTCACACACAGCGCCGCCACGCTGTGCGATGCATCGCCTTCCACCAGCCTCAGCGCCCACCGCAGCGGCTGCAGGTCGAGCTCTATGCCCTCCTCGCCCTCGCGGTAGTCCACCAGCCGCGCGCTCACCCCATCGTGGCTCGGGCTCCCGCGCTCTCTTAGTGCCGCGATCGCCGCATCCGCCGCCTCCGCGTGTGCTTGTGGGGGCTCAAAGCGCTCGTCCAGCCAGTTCACCTTTACCGCCTCCAGCGGCCACGGGCCCCGCGCCAGGATCTCCGGCTGCTCGGCTGTCTCCTTTGTCGGCGGCGCTGTCGACATATGAGTAAGGCTAGTGGGTGGCCCACCTCGAAGGTGGCGCCAAGGTTGCGCCTGCGACCGAAGGTCGGCGAGGCCGGGCGCCGCATACACTCGGAGCTCGTGACCGACCGTCTGCACAAGCACTGGGGCTGGGGGTTTGCCGACCAGCAGCCCGGTCCCCGCGAGCTCCGCGCTGCCGCCGCGGGTTTGGGCCAGCACCTCGGCCTTGGCGTGCTCGAGGTCGAGGATCCCCTTCCGCTTGATCGTGTCCAGCTGGCTGCTCCGCGCGTTTGCATCCCCGCTGCGCTTGGCGACTTCTGCGCCGATGACATCCACGCGCGCGCCTCCCACGCTCTCGGCAAGTCCTACCCCGAGGTCGTCCTCGGCTTTCGCGGGCGCTTCCAGCATCCCCCTGACTTCGTCGCCTCCCCGCGTTCCGATGTCGACATCGAGCGCGTCCTCGAGTGGTGCTCGGCCGAGCGCATCGCCGTCGTGCCCTTCGGCGGCGGCACCAGTGTCGTCGGCGGCGTCCGCCCCGAGCTGCCCTCCTCCTCGCACCACAACGGCGCCATCTCGCTCGACCTCCGCCGCCTCGATCGCCTGCTCGAGGTCGACCCCATCTCCCGCTCCGCCCGCATCCAGGCCGGCGCCACCGGGCCTCAGCTTGAGGAGCAGCTCGCCGCCCACGGCTTCACCCTGCGTCACTTTCCCCAGTCCTTCGAGTACGCCACCCTCGGCGGCTGGCTCGCCACCCGCGCCGCCGGGCACTTCGCCACTTTGTGGACCCACATCGAGGACATGACCGAGTCCGTCCGCGCTCTCACCCCGCTTGGCATCTGGGAGTCCCGGCGGCTCCCCGGGTCTGGCGCCGGCCCCAGTCCCGACCGTCTGCTCTGCGGCTCCGAGGGGACCCTCGGCGTCATCGCCGACGCCTGGCTGCGCGTTCTGCCCCGGCCGCTTCACAAGCGCTCCGCCGCAGTTTCCTTTGCGCGTTTCCCACTTGGCGCCGAATGCGTACGCGCGCTTTCCCAGTCCGGCCTGCACCCCAGCAACTGCCGCCTCATCGATCCCTCTGAGGCCCGCCTCACCATGGCCGGCGACGGTTCCTCTGCGCTGCTTTTGCTCGGCTTCGAGTCCGCCGATCATCCTGTGGATTTCGCCATGCACCGTGCGCTTGAGATCTGCCGCCAGCACGGCGGGGAGGTGTCCGAGGGATCGGCACGCGCCGGCAGCGGTGCAGCTGGGATTGGTGGGGCAGGCACGGCTGGCGGGGCCGGAGGGGACGGCGGAGATGCCGTCGGCTCCTGGCGCCAGGCCTTTCTCGGCGCCCCCTACATGCGCGACCTCTTCGTCGCCTGCGGCGTCCTCAGCGAAACCTTCGAGACCGCCATCACCTGGGAGCGCTTCCCCGCCTTCCACGAGCGTGTTATTGGTACTGCGCAGGAGCTGCTGGGGGATCGGGGCCAGGTCTCCTGTCGCTTCACCCACGTCTACCCCGACGGCCCCGCCGCCTACTTCACCGTGCTTGCACCTGCCCTGCGCGGCGATGAGGTCGAGCAGTGGTGGGCCATCAAGCGCGCCGTCTCCCTCCTCATCATCGACGCCGGCGGCACCATCACCCACCACCACGCCGTCGGGCGCGATCACCGGCCCTGGTATGACCAGCAGCGCCCCGAGCCCTTTGCCGCCGCCCTGCGCGGTGCCAAGGCCGCCGTCGATCCCCAGGGGATCATGAACCCGGGCGTGCTTGTGGACCCTTTGCCATGACCATCGCCGTACTCGGACCCGGCGGGGTCGGTGGGCTCGTTGCCGGCGCCCTCAGTTGCGCTGGCCAGCCCGTGACGATCGTTGCTCGGGAGTCGACGGCTCACGTCATCAATGAGCACGGCCTGCGCGTTAGCAGCGTGCGCCTCGGGGAGTTCCTCGCTCATCCCCCTGCGCTCGTCCGGCTGGAGGAGCCCATGGACGTGCTCATCGTCGCCACCAAGGCCATCGGGCTCGATGACGCTCTCGATCGCGTCGCCGCCGCGCCCTCGCTAGTGCTGCCGCTGCTCAACGGCCTCGACCACCTGCCGCTGCTGCGCGAGCGCTTCGGTGAGGAGGCTGTCGTCGCGGGCACCATCCGCGTCGAGGCCGATCGGCCCCAGCCGGGGGTCATCGTGCACACCAGTCCCTTCCTGCGCGTCGATATGGCAAGCCAGTACGCGGACGCCAGTGCGCGCGTGCGCGAGGGGATGCAGGAGCTTGCGCAGATCCTCGACGACGCAGGCGTCCCCGCGCGTGTGCGGGACTCCGAGCCGCTCGTCATGTGGTCAAAGCTTGTGCGCCTCAATGCCCTGGCCTGCACCACCAGCGCCTTCGACAAGCTCCTCGGGGAGATCCGTTCCACGCCCGAGCTGCGTGCGGAGCTCGTCGGTGCTATCGAGGAGGGCTGTGCCGTGGCGCTTGCCGAAGGGGCCTTCATTGACTCCAGCGATCCCCTTGGTGAACTCAGTGACGCCCACGCCACCCTCGGCAGCTCCATGCAGCGCGACATCGCCGCCGGGCGCGTGCCCGAGCTCGACGCCATTCCCGGCGCCGTCCTGCGTGCCGGTGCTCGTCACGGGGTTCCGTGTCCCACGATCGAGCGCCTCGTCGCGATGATCGCCGCGCGCGCCGGCATGCCGCTGCCGGGGTAGGCGGCATTCTTTTTCTCACCTACATACTCTCACATTGGAATACTGGAGAGTAGATAGGGAGCGAAAAAGGGGTTACTGCTCGTAAGGCCGAAACGGAGACGCGCCCGGGGCGCCCGCCGGGATCGCCTGCGTGGCGATCGCCTCCACTGCCTGCTCCTCCGCCTCCGTCAGCTCCTCGTCGTGCTGGCCATCACACAGCACCCTGAAGTTGCCCGTCACGCCGCTATCAGCGTGGATCGTGATGCCCGGCAAGATCTCCTCGCCCTCCTCGAAGCCCAGACGCTCCATGTCGAAGTGCGCCAAGCCGATGCCGTGCGCCGTGTGCGTCGGGTTCTCGCGGTCGTGTGCTGCCACCGCCTGCGCAAAGCGCTCCAGGTTCTTGGCGATCTTGCCCGTGTCCGCCATCCTTCGCAGCAGGTTAGCTCCTCGCCGCTTCCCGGCGTACCATGCTCACGACCACACCCAACCCACGGCCACCAAGGGGGAACCCGCAATGGACATCTTCAACCTTCTCGATGCCGCGCGCCTGCGCATCAACGTGCTCGAGCACCCGTTTTATGAGCGCTGGAATGCGGGCGAGCTCGCGCCCGAGGAGCTCGACTTCTACGCCGGCCAGTACCGCCACGCCGTAGTTGCCCTCGCCGACGCTTCGCAGCTCGCCGCCGAGAAGGCCGACGCGGAGCACGCCGAGTATGCAGCCACTTTGCGCCGCCACGCCGCCGAGGAGCGCAGCCACATCGAGCTCTGGGATGACTTCGCCCGCGCCGTCGGCGGCAGTGACGAGGAGTTGCACGGTGAGCCCCTAGCGCAGACGCGCGACTGCGCCGCCCGCTGGACCGCCGGCGGGGATCTGCTCGAGCACCTCGCAGTGCTCTACACCGTCGAGGCCTCCCAGCCCGCCATCTCCACCACCAAGCTCCACGGGCTCACCACCCATTACGGCGTGGCTTCGGACTCCGCCGGCCTGCGCTACTTCAAGCTCCACGCCACGCTCGACATCGAGCACGCCCGTCAGGCCCGTGAGCTCATCTCCGAGCTCGCCCATGACTCCGACGCCGAGCGCCTGCTCGCTCGTGCGCAGGATGCGCTGCAGGGCAACTGGACTCTGCTCGACGGGGTGGAGGAGCGCAGGCTCGTTACGGCGTAAGCGTCGGCTCGTCACGCGCGGCGTGGACGTCGGCTCGCTACGGCCTAAGCGCGGCGCGCACGATCGGCGCCACCTCGTTCGCGAACAGCTCCGTGGCGCGCATGACCTTCTCATGCGCCAGCGTGCCCACGCTCAGCTGCGCCAGGAAGCGATCGTGCGAGAACAGCTCGTGCTCGGCCAGGATCTTCTCCGCCACCTGCTGGGGACTACCAACCAGCAGGTGGCCCTCCGGGCCGCACGCGCGCTCGAACTGCTCCCGCGTCAGTGGCTGCCAGCCGCGCTCGCGCCCGATCCGATTCATCATCGGCGCATACGCCGGGAAGAACTCGTCCATCGCCTGCTTTGCGGTTTCTGCGACGTAGGTGTGGGAGTTGATGCCCACCGCGACCTCGGGTGCCTCGCTGCCATCGGGCCTTTGGCGCACCGCGTCGCGGTACAGATCGATTAGTGGCTTGAAGCGAGCCGGCGAGCCGCCGATGATCGCCAGCATCAACGGCAGCCCCAGCTTGCCCGCCCTGATGATCGATCCCGGCGAGCCGCCCACCGCGATCCACACCGGCAGCGGGTCCTGCAGCGGGCGCGGGTACACGCCCACGTCCTGCAGCGCCGCGCGGTGCTTGCCCGACCACGTCACCCGCTCAGACTCTCTCAGCGCCAGCAGCAACTGTAGCTTCTCCGCGAACAGCTCGTCGTAGTCCTCCAGGTCATACCCGAACAGCGGGAATGACTCGATGAACGAGCCCCGGCCCGCCATGATCTCCGCGCGGCCTCCCGAGATCAGATCCAGCGTCGCGAAATCCTGGAACACCTTCACCGGGTCCGCCGAGCTCAGGACCGTCACCGCGCTGCTCAGGCGGATCCTCTTCGTGCGCGCCGCTGCCGCCGCCAGCGCCACCGGCGGCGAGGACACAGCGTAGTCCGGACGGTGATGCTCGCCCACGCCGAACACCTCCAGGCCCAGCTCATCCGCCAGCTCGATCTCCTCCAGCAGGTCCTTCAGGCGCTCGGACACCTGCTCCGCCGGCGCGCCGGGTGCCACATCCGCGAACGTCGCTAGGCCCAGTTCCATTGGGCAGGCACTATAGGCGGCGCGGGCGGGCTGGATCGAGAATACGATCTGCATCTGAAGGACAGACCATGAGCGACTATCACATCAACGTCTATATCCATCGAGCTACCGTACGGTTTGCAACTCAACCGGGAAGAAGGTTGAACGCCTCGACGTGGCGCGGGCGTACCACGGTGAAGTGGCGGCGATCGAGTGTCGCCACGTCGGTCACGCCAAGACGCTCGGCGGCGGCAATGACTGATGCGTCGACGGTGCCAAGGGGAAGGTCGTGGTAGCGCGCGACCAACTCTGCGATTCGCAGAGTGTCCTTGGGGTCGACTGGCTCCAGACTCATCTCGCCAGCTGCGAGGTCGCCGAGGAATCGAGTCTCTGCCTGCCAACCGAGACGACTTGCGATCAGGTATGCGACCTCGGTAATGACGAGGGTCGGAACGATCAGCGGGCCGCGATGAGTCTCCAGCAGCTCAAGGCATGTTTCGTGATGGGCGTCGTCGCCGTCTACGTAGGCGTAGAGTGGCCCGGCGTCAATGATGAGCGCTATCGCCCAACTCCGCGCTTATGATTTGCTCGATCCGCTCGGAGATGTCGGCGCTGCCGCTGTGACCGGCGGCAGCGGCTCGCAGCCGGCGCCGTCCGCCTTGTAGGTGGGCTTCGAGTGCCGAGCGCGTGACGTCTGAGATGGTGCTGCCGCGGCGTCTCGCCTCATGCCGCAGTCGCTCATCGAGTTCCTCAGGGATCTTTACCGTCGTGCGTACCACGTATGCCAGCATACCACTTCCAGGCCTACTGACTCCACCAGAATCAGATTCGCTACATCAAGCGTCCCTACATCTCGAGAATCTCGATGCGGTATCCATCGAGCTGCCGTACGGTTTGCAACTCATCGCCGCCGCGCCTGACGGCGTTTAGGCGTACACGAGTTCGGCGCTTGCCCTCGTCGCGACCGGCTCCGGGTGCAGGGGCGCCAGCGTCACGGTTGGTGGCGCCTCTCCTGGGCCGGCGAGGGCGAGTGCGATTCCTTCCTGGAGGCTCTCCCGCAGCTCGTCCAAGTTGTCGCCCGTGGCGAACACGCCAGGGTGCTCATCCACGGTGGCCCATAGCGACCCATCCTCGAGTCGTACGTTGACGTGCAGTTGCTGAGGCTCAGGCATCGGGCTCTCCCTTGAAGGATATCGGCTCAACTGTGCTTGTCCTCAAGACCTGCCTCGCGCCGCAGCTGTGCCTCGAAGCCCTTCGAGTATGCGCGCCGCTTGTTCTCGGGAAGCGTAATCGGCCTGTATCCGGGCTTCGTCATCTTGGCCTGGTGCTTGCCGCCACGGTCGAGGGTCCAGCCCTCCCGCTGGAGGCGCTTGATCCATTCCTTCTGAGTCGCCGGCATGACCGCATGATCGTGGCAGTCGGACCGGCGTTTCCCTACATCTCCAATATCTCGACCCTATAACCATCTGGGTCGCGCACGAAGCACAATCGCGAGCCGCCGTCGCGGATGGTGTAGGGGGGCTTCTCGGGCTCGATGCCCTGGGCGGCGAGCTGGGCGAGGGTGTCGTCCAGATTCGGGGCGGTGATGGCGATGTGGCCGTAGCCGGTGCCGATGTCGTAGTGCTCGACGCCGAAGTTGTAGGTCAGCTCAAGGCGCGGCATTTCCCCGTCGCCGGGCTGGTTCATGAAGACGTTCACGGCCTCGTCGCGGATGGGGATGCGGCCAACCTCCTGGAAGCCCAGCGCCTCGTAGAAGGCCACCGAGCGCTCGATGTCCGTGATGCGGTAGCAGGTGTGGATCAGTGCCATCGATTCCTCCGTGCGGTTGTGGGGTGGGGGGCGATGCCCGACGTAGACGCGGGCAGCCGTGCTGCGCGGGTGCCTCGACGCAGACGCGGGTACCCGCCGAGGCGTCAGTCGTGCAAGTATGGCGCGCATGATCGTGGAGAGGGCGATGCATCCGCAGTTCCGTTCGAACACCTACCTGGTGGCGGATGGGGCGGGCGGACCGGCGTTCTTCGTGGATGCCGGCGGGCCGGTGGAGGGGCTGATCGAGGCTGCTGGGCGTCTGGAGCTGACGCCCACGCACGTGCTGCTGACCCACCACCACTTCGATCACGTCAGCGAGGTCGGCACCCTGCGCAAGCAGTGGCCGGCGCTTGAGGTACTTATCCATCCGCTGGAGCGCGAGCTGCTCGACGGGGGAGCCGAGGGCGATGTCGCGACGGGCACCGTCGAGGCTGGGGAGACTCTGCATATGGGCACGCTCGAGGTGCGCCCGCTGCGCACGCCGGGGCATACCGCGGGGATGCTTTCGTTCCTCGTGGGCACGCCCGGGGGTGGGAGCAGGCACGCGACGACCACCGCGCCCGGAGGGTTCACCGGCGGCGATGCCGTGGTCTTCACCGGCGACACCCTCTTCCGTGGCTCCGTCGGCGGCGTGCGGGCGCCGGGGCACACCACCTACACCGACCTGCGCGACTCGATCATGGGCACCCTCATGGAGCTGCCGCCGGAGACCATCATCCAGCCGGGCCACGCCGATCCCAGCACCGTCGCCAGGGAGTGGGAGGAGAACGCCTTCATCCGCGTCTGGCGCGGGCTCGACCCCGAGGGCGCCACGCCCTGCATCGCGCTGGGTGAACCGGCGACGCTCGTGCTGCTCGGCGAGGACTACGACGGCGGCAAGAAGGCCTGGGTGCGCTGGGGCGACGGCAGCGATGACATCGTGCCCGGCTCGCAGGTCAAGGTCTCCTCCTGAGCCGGCGCACCGATCCCGGTGGCCCGCGCACCGATCCCGGCGGCCCGTAGGTCCGCCGCGGGGTGGGCCCCTAAGATCACTTCTGTGGCGCGCGACAACGAAAAGCAGAGCATTCCCACCTCGCGGGTCCGCCGCACGGCGACCGTGGGGAGACTGGCGGCCACCGAGGCCGTGAAGCAGTTCGGCACGCGCGCCGCCAACGTCACACGCGGCGATAAGAAAGCCGAAGAGGCGATGGCGCGCCGGCAGCTCCAGACCGCCACGCAGATCGTCGCGGCGCTCGGCACCATGAAGGGCGCCGCCATGAAGCTGGGGCAGGTGATGAGCTTCCTCGACGTCGGCCTCGTGCCCGAGGAGCACCGCGAGGAGTTTCAGGCCGAGCTCGCCAAGCTCCGCGACGCCGCGCCCACGGTGTCCTTCAAGCAGATGCGCAAGGTCATCGAGGAAGACCTCGAAGAGCCAGTTCGTCGCCTCTTCGCCGAATTCGATGAGGAGCCCATCGCGGCGGCCTCCATCGGGCAGGTCTACCGCGCGCGCCTCAAGGAGGACGGCCGTGAGGTGGCCGTCAAGGTGCAGTATCCCGGCGTCGCTGCCGCCGTGCGCGCCGACCTGCAGAACCTCGACATGATCATGCGCCTGCTCAAGCGCATGACCCCCGGGCTGAACGTCAAGGCAGTCACCGAGGAGATCCAGGAGCGCATCGCCGAGGAGCTCGACTACGAGCTTGAGGCCCAGAACCAGCGCTCCCTCGCGCGCATCTTCCGCGGCCACCCCTTCATCGTCGTGCCCGAGGTCATCACCGGCCTCTCGCGCGAGCGCGTGCTCGTCACCGAGTTCGTCAGCGGCGTGGGCTTCGAGGAGATCAAGGACTACCCGCAGGCGCAGCGCGATCGCCTCGGCGAGATCGTCTTTCGCTTCTTCCTCGGCTGCCTCTACCGCCACCGCCAGTTCTCCGGCGACCCCCACCCCGGCAACTTTCTTTTGCTCGCCGATGGCCGCGTGGCGTTTCTGGACTTCGGTCTCTTCAAGCGCCTCGACGCCGAGCCCGTGGAGCTCGAGCTCGCCTGCCAGCGCGCCGTCACCGAGGGCGACGCCGTCACTCTGCACCGCCTGCTGGGCGATTCTGGCTTCCTGCCCGAACCCGAGAAGGTCGACCCCGACCATCTGCTCGCCTTCGTCGAGGACGCCATCTGGTGGTACACCACCGCCGATGAAGTCGTCGAGCTCACCCCCGAGGTTGCCACGCAGGTGATGATCGAAAGCTCCGACCCCCGCTCCACCCACTTCCGCGAGATGCGCCACCAGGACATGCGCCCCGAGCACCTCTTCGGCCGCCGCATGGAGATGCTCACCCTCGCCGTCCTCTCCCAGCTGCGCGCCCACGGCAACTGGCACCGCATCGCCCGCGAGTGGATGTACGGCGAGGACCCCGTCACCGAGCTCGGGCGTCAGGAGGCCGAGTTCTATACGCAGGGCGGTGCGCCGGTCCGCTAAACCACCTGTATCTGCACCAAACTCGTCGTCCCCGGCCGACCGCTCGGCAACCCCGCAGTGATCCCCACGCGCTGCCCCGGCTCACACCAGCCCAGCTCGACGACGCGGCGGGCTGAGTCGGCTATCAATGCCTCGGTTGTCTCGTGGCGGCGGATGCTCGATGCGCGCACTCCCCACATCAGGCCGCAGCGGCGGACCGTCTCGCGGCCGGGGGAGAGGGCGTAGATGGGGACGTTGGGGCGGTGGGCGCTCACCAGGCGGGCGCTGCGGCCGGAGAGGGTTGGGACGACTAGCGCGTCCAGGCGCAGCTCGCGTGCCGCTACGCACAGGGTGTGGGCCAGGGTGTAGGCCGGGTCTGACTCCTTGCGCTGCACCCTCGTGGCGTTCCAGTCCTCGTATGGGGCCACCGCCTCGGCCTGCTTAGCCACCGCCGCCATCATCGCGATCGCCTCCA
Organism: Solirubrobacteraceae bacterium; assembly: GCA_036561265.1. GTDB lineage: Bacteria > Actinomycetota > Thermoleophilia > Solirubrobacterales > Solirubrobacteraceae > Palsa-744. Next base: position 12,310 of record DATBPO010000152.1, read on the forward strand.
CTGGGTAGGCACCGATCGCCGTCTCCTGCGAGAGCATCACCGCATCCGTGCCGTCCAGGATCGCGTTGGCCACGTCGGCCACCTCCGCGCGCGTCGGGCGTGAGGAGGTCACCATCGAGTCCAGCATCTGCGTCGCCGTGATCGACGGGCGCGCCAGGTGGCCCGCCAGGCGCAGCAGCTCCTTCTGCACGATCGGCACCCGCTCGATCGCCAGCTCGATCCCCAGGTCCCCGCGCGCCACCATCACGCAGTCCGCCGCCCTGATGATCTCCTCCGCCGCTTCCACCGCCTGTGGCTTCTCCATCTTCGCGATCAGCGGCAGGCGCGTATGCTCGCGCACCTCTTCCACGTCCTTGGGGCTGCGCACGAACGACAGCGCCACCATGTCAACGCCGATCGACTCGCCGTGGCGCAACAGCTCGAGGTCCTCCTCGCCCACCGCCGGGAGCCCATCCGCCGGGCCCGGGATGTTCACGCCCTGGCGCGAGGCCACCGCGCCGCCCACCTCCACCTCTGCCTCCACCTCGCGCTCACCCGCACGGATCTCCGCCACCCGCAGGCGCACCGAGCCGTCCGCCAGGTACAGCACCGCACCGGGCTCAAGTGCCTCCGGCAGGCCCGCCCACGTGATGTGCATGTGTCTGGCGTCGCCGTTGCCGTCCTCCTCGCCGCCGCACGCGAACGTCACATGATCGCCGGGCTTCAGCTCAACGATGTCCTCGCGCAGCGGTCCGATCCGCAGCTTCGGTCCCGGCAGGTCCTGCAGGATCGCCACCGGGCGCCCCGCGCGCCCCGCCGCGTCGCGCACCCGCCGCACCGTCTCCGCGTGCTCCTCCAGCGTCCCGTGCGAGTAGTTCAGCCGCGCCACGTCC
>DATBPO010000153.1:0-2178 GCA_036561265.1 Solirubrobacteraceae bacterium
CACTTTACGACCCTCCTGTCGCTGGCTGGCCCAGCTCGAGAACCGCCCTGGCCGCCGCCTGCGCGCCAACCTCCTCCGAGACGACCAACCCGAACCCATCGCGCGCCGGTGCCAAGCGGCAGCGGCCTGGCTCGCCGGCTCGATTTGACCCACACCGCAACACGAACCGAAAGATGTCATGAGCAGTCCGTCCACCCAGGCGTGTAGGGACCTCCTCAGCTCAAGCGCGGAGCGTGTCCGCGCAGGCGTTCAAACCGTGGAGCTTGAGGAGGCCCCTGGTGAGCATCGTAATGGGACTTGACCAGCATCGAGGACAGATCACGGGCGAGTGGCTCGATACTGACACCGGCGAGGTGCAGCGCACGCGTGTGGTGCCGGCGGATCGCGCCGCGGTGCGGGGGTTCTTGGAGCGTTTCCGTGGCCGGGAGCTGGAGGTCGCGCTGGAGGCGACGACCGGCTGGCGGTTCGTGGTCGAGGAGTTGCGCCGGGTCGGGGCCGAGGTGCATCTGGCCGAGCCGGCGGAGACGGCGGGGTTGCGCGGTCCGAAGAAGCGCGCGAAGAACGATCGCGCGGACGCCCGGCACCTGCGGGAGCTGTTGATGGTCAGGCGGTTGCCGGAGTCCTGGATCCCGCCCGATCACATTCTTGATCTCCGCGGGCGGGTGAGGCTGCGGCACACGCTCTCTGAGCAGCGCTCGGAGTGGCAGCAGCGGATCCAGGCGACGCTGTATCACCACGGCTGTCCGCAGCGGCGGCAGCTGATGGTCGGCGACGGGCGCGAGTGGCTTGGCGCTCAGCCGCTGCCAGTCGCCGCCCGTGAGCAGGTGACGGTCGCGCTGGCGATGATCGACTCGCTCGAGGCGCAGATCGCGCCGCTAGACAAGGAGTTGAGAGCGTATGCGCGCCGGCAGGTGGGGTGCAAGGCGCTGATGGCGCACTACGGGATCGGGGCGCTGACCGCGGTCACGATCCTCGCCGAGCTCGGTGACTGCACCCGGTTCTCGTCCTCGCGCCAGGCGGTCCGCTATGCCGGGCTGGACATCACCGTGCATCAGTCCGATCAGCGTCGCGCGCCTGGGCACATCTCGCGCCAGGGGCCGCCGGCGCTGCGCTGGGCGCTGTATGAGGCCGCGCAAGTCGCCCGGCGGGGCGAGCGCAGCCCCGACCGCGCGTACTACCTCGAGGCCAAGGAGCGGATCGGCGGCAACCGCGCGTGCCTGTCGGTCGCGCGCAAGCTGCTCAAACGCAGCTACCACACGCTGCGCGAGCTCGGCGAGGAGGCACGAACACCCGCATGACCCTCCCCGTGCGCGCACAGCCCTTCGTCAACCAGATCACCCGCGGCCGGCTCCCAGCAGGCTCCTGCCGCCACGCCCGCGTGGACGGCCTAGAAAGACCGAGCGGCCGCAACGCTTCCCCCAGCGGGATCACCCCATCACACATCATGTCGCCGGCCCGGGAGCCAACCCGAGGGTCGCGGATCCGAAGTAAGGCTGGGCGCCCGCGCGCACACACCCCGCACCACCAACCGCGCCCGCGCATCCCCAACCCGCAGAAGCACAACCCTGTCAACCCCGGACCCTGCGCTTGACGTGGGGACCCTGCACAAGTAAGGAACCATGTCCAAGCTCGCACTCATCACCGGAGCCTCATCCGGGATTGGCAAGGCCTACGCCGAGGCGCTCGCCGCCGACGGTTTTGACCTGATCGCCGTCGGCCGCCGCCAGGGCAGACTCGATGAGCTCAAGGCGTCGCACATGGACGTGAGCGTCGAGCCACTCGTGGCCGATCTCGCCACCCACGACGGCGTCGAGACCGTTGCTGAGGTGTGCGGCGCGCGGTCGCTGACGATGCTGGTCAACAACGCGGGCGTTGCCCACTACATGCCTTTCGCCGAGCTGCCGCCCGAGAAGGCGTCCGAGCTCATCTACGTTAAGGAACTCGCCCCTACCCTGCTCACCCGGGCCGCCGTTCCCGGAATGCTCGAGCGGGGCGAGGGCACGATCATCAACGTCTCGGGGATGATCGCCTTCAGCGGACCGGCCGGCCCAGAGGTGATGCCCCGCCGCGCCCTCTATGCCGGAACCCTCGCCCACTCCGTCGCTTGGACCCAGCAGCTCCACGCCGAGCTCGCTTCACAGGGCATCAAGGTCCAGGTCGTCTGTCCCGGCGTGGTTG
>DATBPO010000154.1:0-4943 GCA_036561265.1 Solirubrobacteraceae bacterium
CGAGCAGTTTCACGTTCAGGAACGGGAGCGGGATGGACACAGCTAGCAGCAGCACGGTCCCGGTGGTGATCAGCGCGATCCCGGCCGGCCTGCTCGGCTCGGGCTGGGCCGGGCCGTTGCGCACCCGCCGGTTCCGCCACAGCCAGCTGGACGCTCCCTGCAGGGCGCGCACCTTGACCAGCCCGGCTACGATCACGATCAAGCCGAGCAGCTTCACGTTCAGGAACGGCAGCGAGATGGACACGGCCAGCAGCAGCACGGTCCCAGTAATGATCAACGCCATCCCGGTCGGCCCGTTGCGCACCCGCCGGTAGGCAGGCGGATGGCGGGTGAGCTGCCGCCCGAACCAGGCCTCTGACACATACCGGTCCACCGCGAGAACCCCCAACGTCCGGCTTGCGGCCCATGGTGCAGGTGGTGCCCTACTAAGGGCATTGTCCGCTGGTGCGGGAGTTAAACATGACGCTGCGACTGGCCCTAGTCACCGGCAGGTGGCGCACAGGCCCGATATGGGGTCTGGCATACGCAGTTGCGGTCGGGCGGGCCGAGGACGGGATGTTATCGTCTCCGGCTCACAGATCGCACAATGATAAATGCAAGAGCATCGCGTAGCTCAGCGCTGACCTATTTGTGGCGTCGCCCCAAAGCGTCTCCGGAGATGGCAGTGGCAGCGAACTACTGAGCCTGGTTATGTTCATTTGTCAGACACATATCACTCGTGATCGATCACGGCAGCGCGCATGGATACGCACAGCTGAGCACAGTCATCCGGCAGTATTACGCACTACTTTCGGCATGACCGTGCGTGGGCACCTCAGCACCGATCACTGCGGTCTGAGCGCCTTGCAGCGACGCCGTCGTGCGCAGCTCGCCGCGCTCCCCGCCGACTCGGTGCGCGTTCTCGCTGACCTTCTGCTTCACTGACCGTGATGTTGTCCATCGGCATAGCCCGATCCTGACCGCCGGCGCGCAGGTGAGATCGGTCCAGAGACACCGCCGGGCCTGGTGACGGTCGATGCTGGCCGCGTAGGGCCCCGTCCGGCTGTCCGGTTTGGGAGCAGAATGGGAGCGGCGAGGCTCGGTCAGGCGGCCTTAGACGCGGTCATCGTGACCGGATGTAGGCCGCTGACCTGCGCGGACGCCGCTACCAGGCCTGTTTGGCCAGTGGAGTACTGTATTCGCATCGAGGGGGTCAGGGGTTCAAATCCCCTCAGCTCCACAAGTTTTGGCAGGTCAGCGGCTTGCGGGAGTTCACAGGCCATGCATCGAAGATCATTTGTCACTTAGATGTCACTGGAACTGGGCGTCAGCAACCGTCAGCAAGTGACGCCGGATGTCTTCAGACGGCCTCCCCAGCAGTGCCTGACAGGTACCTGCTGCAGGTGATGACCCGGCTTCTTCAGGATGTCGGGTACATCTTGCGCAGTGACGGCGTGGCGGCGGGATGCTGAGACCGGCCCAGCCCCTTCGTGGCGGCACGGAACGTAGTCGATGAGAGACGCCACCATGCGCGCGTACCCGCCTTATGTGCGGAATCAGCTGTTCGGTGCTGGACGCGGTTGGCCGCACAGATCAAGGTCGTTCTGCGCGTAGGCGGGCTGCGGCGGGTGTCGAGGAGAGACGACCAGAACAAGGAGCCGCCGGCGTAGCTGACGGTGTCGGCGGAGAACATCTCGGGAGGCATGATCTGCTGGAAACCCGCAACGCGCCTGATGGGAAGGAGCGGGCCGTCGCCCAGCGGGATCATCATCTCTTCGTGGCCAGCTGCCCGCCGGACAGGGCGGCCATGTCCACCTGGTCGAGGGTGGTGACCACGATGTTGGCCCCGGCGGCGGACAGGAGGTCGGCGTCGTGGGCCCGCGCGATGCCGATCGCGGCCATGCCGCCGGCCTTGGCCGCCTCGATTCCCGCGGCGGCGTCCTCCATGACGATCGCGGCCTCAGGCGCGGCCCCGAGCTCGTGGGCCGCCGTGAGGAACATCTCGGGGTGTGGCTTGCCGTGGGTGAAGTCCCGGCCCGAAACGTCGGCGTCGAAGAAATCGAGCAGCGTGGGGTCCGGCCGCAGCGACGGCGAGGAGATGCCCTGCTCGCGCGCGAAGGTGTCGAGCCGGATCTGGCGCAGGAACAGCTTCGCGTTCTTGGACGACGATGCGGCCGCCACCCGGATCCCCGCGTCCTTGACGGCGATGATGAACCGCAGCGCGTCGGGATAGGCGGTGAAGTCGCCGGCCTCGATGAGCCGGACCACCATCACCTGCTTGCGCGCCGCGTACTCCCGGGCGCGGGCATTGACGTCGGGTACCTCGAAGTACTCCAGAGCCGCTCGCGCGCCGCTCATCCGTGGCTTGCCCGACATAGCCTCCTGGTAGACGTGGGGTGTAAACGCCTCGGGCGACCAGGTCGTCTGGTCGCGGATGTGGCTCCACTCCCCCTCCATCAGCTCGCGCAGCGACTCACGCCATGCCTTCTCGTGTGGCGAGTCGACGAGCACGCCGTCGACGTCGAAGATCGCTCCCTGGAACCGTGTCGGCACGGGTCCTCCTGTCAGTCCTGGGCCTGCTGCTGGGGGCTCGGGTCCGGCTGGGGCTCGAACGTGCACCGGTCCCCGGCACGTAGCTCGTGCACCTCGTCGCGGACGGCAACCTTGACCGGCGGGCTCACGCCCTCCCGGTGGGCGGCCACCGTGAGTCGGCCGCCGGCGAACGTTACCAGGATCGGGGCCCCTTGAAACTGCATCGAGAACGACAACCCGTCGAGCTGGCCGGTGAGCCTGGGGTCGAAGTACAGGACGCCGTCGCGGATATGCGTGCCCGTGTAGCTGCGCTGGACGAGGTCGAGGGTCCCGGACATGACGCCCATGTGGATGCCCTCCTTCGTGGTCCCACCCTGGACGTCGCCGACGTCGCTCTCCAGGGCAACGAGGAACCGCTGCCAGGAGCTCTCCGGGTCCAGCGCCGCCAAGACCCCCGCGTGCGCGATGAAGCTCAGCGTCGAGCCGTGTGAGGTGCGCCGGTCGTAGTAGGCGATGTTCTTGCGCGCCGTGTCCGGGCCATAGCCGTAGCCCAGCCGTCCGAACAGCCGCCGCAGCTCGTCGCCGGAGAACAGGAAGAACAGCATCACCGTGTCGGCCTGCTTGGCCACCTTGTAACGGCCGGGGTCATCGCCCTCGGCGCGCAGTATCCGATCGAGCCGCTGGATGTTGCCGTATTTCGCGCGGTAGGCGTCCCAGTCGAGCTCCTCGAGCTCCGCGTAGCCCTCGAACTGGCTGATGATGCCGTCGCCGTGGAACGGGACGAACATCCGGCGGCTCATGCTCTCCCACGTACGCAGCTCCTCGTCGTCAAGGCCGAGCCTGTCGCGCAGCGCTGCGGCTCGCGTCGCCGGCAGCAGCAAGAGAACGTCCCGGGCCACGCCGCACAGCCAGGCCACCATGACGTTGGTGTAGGCGTTGTTGCGCAGACCGCCGTCCTCGGCGCCGGGATACTTCTCGTGGAACTCGTCCGGGCCCATCACCCCATGGATCTCGTAGCGGTCCCGCTCGGGGTTGAAGCGCGCGATGGAGGCCCAGAAGCGCGCGATCTCCAGCATCATCTCCGCGCCGTAGTCGCGCATGAACGCCAGGTCCTGTGTGGCTTGGAAGTAATGCCAGATGTTGTAGAAGATCGCCGCGTTGACGTGACGCTGGTTGCGGCTCAGGTCGGGCTCCCAGCGGCCCGAGAGCGGGTTGAGGTGGATGCTCTGGGTCTCCTCCGTGCCCTCGCTGCCGCTCTGCCAGGGGAACATCGCGCCGCGGAACCCCGCCTCCCGGGCCGCGGCGCGCGCCGCGCCAAGGCGCCGATAGCGGTACAGCAGCAGCTCCCGCGTCACCTCCGGCATGCGGAAGTTCAGGAACGGATAGATATACAGCTCGTCCCAGAACACATGACCCCGGTAGGCCTCGCCGTTAAGGCCGCGGGCGGGTACCCCAGCGTCCCGGTCCGCCGTGTTGCGGCAGCAGACCTGGAGGATGTGGCAGATGTGCAGCCGCAGCAGAAGCTGCACCCGGTCGTCGCCGGGCACGTGCACGTCGCACTCGTGCCACAGCTCGTCCCAGGCCGAGACGTGGCGCGCGAACGCCTCGCCGAAGTCGACGTACCGCAGCGCCGACGTCCCCGCCTTGACCAGCGTGTCGCTGATCGCGCGATCACGCGACGTGTAGAAGGCCACCATCTTCTCGACCCGCACCGCGGCCCCCTGCCCGACGTCGAACCCAAGGACCTGCTGGATGTAGTCCTCCATCTGGTACAGACCGCGTTCGACAGCAAGCGGCCCGTGACCGTCGAAGACGCGGGTGCGCGCCGCCTGACTGATGTACAGGTTCGATTGCCGCGTCTGGACCTTCAACGCGATCACCTCGGACCCGAACGTCCTCGGGCCTACCGGATCCAGGTGTCGGCCCTCGAGCTGCCCATAGCGTGCCACGCCGTTGTTGGTGACACGCCCGTCGAGCGCGGAGACGACCTCGACGCGGCCCGACCAGTTCTCCGGCGTGAGCGTCCACTCCACGCCGCCGTGGTGCACGTCGGCCATGCTCACGAACCGCCGGCTGCGCAGCTTCGTCTCACGGCCGGCGCGGTCGCGGAAGCGCAGCTTGCGGATGACCATCGCGTTGCGGATGTCGAACTCGTGGCGATAGTCAAGCAGCTCCACCTCACCGAGCCGGAACGCGTCCCCGCCCTCGATGCGCAGCTTGAGCACCAGCCAGTTCGGCAGATTCACCAAGTCCTCGTTGAGCACCGGACGACCGCCGAGGACCGTCGTCTCCCGGTTGTAGACACCATGCGCATACGTGCCTGGGTAGTGCACGCCGTCGGCGTCCTCCCACTCCGCGGCGCCCCGCGCGCACAGGAAACCGTTGCCCGTCGAGGTCAGCGCCTCACGCAGCCCTTCCCCGGCCGGATCGAA
>DATBPO010000155.1:0-2472 GCA_036561265.1 Solirubrobacteraceae bacterium
CGCGATCTCGATATCTACCTGACGTTCGTGCAGCCGGCAGCCCAGCCATCGTTCTATCTCATTGCGATGACGATGAACGGTGCTGCGGTGGAGCTTGAGCGCGTGCGCAGCCGAGGACACTTTGTGTTCAGCGTCGAAAAGGGCGCGCAGCATCCTGCGCGCCGCCTGGCCACCAATGTGCATCTCATCGAGCGGCGACAGATACGTCTCTATAAGCGAATCTGCAAGAGCGTCGTCCTGGAGGGCCGTCGCCTCGGGAGCCACGTCGAGATATCGCGTGAGCTTGCGTGGCCAGCAGCGTGCCACCAGCAGCGCGCTTTCGGCCTCGCGGTGCGTCTGACGCCATCCCTCGATTCCGCTAGCCGGCTCACCGACCGCCAGCGACACATCGGCATGCTCGCTGTTGCACAGAATGCGCTCGACATCCGCGAACGCGATCCGTCGCTGTCCGCCGAGCCATGCCCAGACCACATCATTGCCGTGTGCTACCGATAGAAGCGCGCAACCAAGTCCGGCCGCAAGGCCGCGTACAGCCCTCTCCGCCCGCGTGCCACCGGCGATCATGCCGAGGTGCCAGCCATCGAGGTCGTAGCCCAGCTCGGCGAGCTCGCCGGGGCTCGGTGACTCGCCGGCAAGCAGTCTGTGCGCCAGCCCTGCGCGGTGCTGCTCGCGCGAGCGCGTGCCGTGTCTGACCACAGAGGAGTGCGCGTCGACGATCTCCGCCTGTACGCAGGCAAGCAGTGAGCTCGTTGCCCCAGACGCCTGCAATAGCAGCGCGAATCTCTGCTCCTCTGGAAGGTCGTGGCGGGCCACTTCACCAAGCACGAAGCTCCAGGCGAGCGTGTAGCCCGCGACGCATCGCCGCAGGGCGGTCGTCAGGCCGACGCCATTGGATGCATCGCGGCGTGCCTGGATCGCCACCACCGGCGATATCGTCCCCGACCACTTGGTGCCCTGCTCGATGCTCGTAAGACCGCAGTCAACACACACTGCAATCGTCTCGCGCAAGCCTGCGGCAAGCTTTGCGTCCCCGTCCGCGACGGCGTCCGGGACCGATTTGCGCACATATGCAAAGACGGCCTCCCGAAGCTCCGCTTCGCGTGAGCGCAGCCTCCGGACCAACCTGATCCGGGCCGGCGCGAGCGCATCGGCGGCTCCACGCGTTTCAGCGCTACTCCTGTCTGATTCAAACCTCATGGCTATTACTGCCTATCAGAACAGACTGGCGCCGTCAATGGGAGGTGCTGGACCTTTGGCCCTACGCTTTTGGCGAGCGCGCCGTCTCGTCTCGTTTGGGCGCTGCTGTCCGAGTTTCGTGCGCGTCTAAGAATGGGCTACAGCGGTTGCGCGGCCCACGGCAGCACCATGCCCGCGTACTTCCACTTGCTCGTCTCGATCGCCAGGATCATCATCATGTCCCCCGGCTTGACCTTGCCCGTAGTCCACGCGTAGTCCACCGCCAGCGGCACCGCCGCGGAGCCCGTGGCGCCGACCAGCGCCAGGTTCTCGAAGATCTTGCTCTCGAGCGCGAGCCACTCCGGCGTCAGCAGGCCGGCCTCGCGCAGCTCGTCGGTCATGTAGCCCGCGTTGCCCTCCGGGATCACGCAGATATCGATCGCCTCCGCCGCCACACCACAGCGCTTCAGCGTCTCGCTCAGCCCTTCCGTCAGTACGTAGGGGGTCTGGCGGCCGCTTTCCACCACGTCCACCTTCAGCTCGATCAAGCGCTTGGCTTCAAGCTGCTTGGCGATCGGGGCGTGCGTCGCGCCGCCAATCACCTGCATGCCCGGCTTGCGATCCGGGCCCGTGCTGCGGATCGCCGAGCCCAGGATGCCCTTGCCCTCGCCCTCCTGCGCCTGCAGCACCATCGCGCCCGCGCCGTCGCCGAAGTTGTAGATCCCCAGACGGTCGCGCATGCGCACCTTCTCCGGGTCCTTGCCCAGGAACACCGGCACCGTCAGCGGCGAGATCGTCTCGCTGCCGATCACCAGCGCCGTGTTGAAGTCGCCGCGCTCCAGATACAACCGTGCCACGTCGAGCGCCTCCACCGCGCCCGCGCAGCCCGAGCGGATATCGATCGCCGCGATCTTGCCCAGGCCCAGGTGCTCCTGCACCAGCGTCGAGCTGGGGGGGAGGTGGTACTCCGGGCTCGCCGTCGAGACCACCAGCAGGTCCACCTCCGCGGCGTCCACGCCTGCGCGCTCCAGCGCCTGCTGCGCCGCCTTTGCCGCCATCTGCGAGTTCGTCTCGGACTGCTCCCCCGTATGCGGGTCCGCGATCCAGTGGCGCGTCTTGACCTGGATGCCCTCCAGCACCTCCTCGGGCAGCGGTCCCGCTACGCGCGCCAGGGTGTCGTTGTCGATCGGCTCGCCGGGCAGGTGCGCGCCCGTCGCGAGTAGCACCGCGCTTCGCATCTCAGCCCTCCTGCAGGTAGCGGTAGCCGCCGGCGTGGAACAGCAGCGGCGCCACCTC
>DATBPO010000156.1:0-10113 GCA_036561265.1 Solirubrobacteraceae bacterium
ACGTTGGGATACAGGTCGATGAAGAGCGAGCCCACCGTGGCGGCAATCGCCGCTGCAGAGGCCGTGAAGGCCCAGCCCTCGTGCTGCTCTGAACGTGCCAGACGTGCCGCGAAGATCACCGCGATCAACGCCAAGACCTCGACCGGACCTGGCACCTGGGTGTGCCCCACGACGACGCGCGTCCAGATCACGAAGCCCACCACCATCCCGACCGCGATCCACCCCAATGGCCGCGAGATCGCGCGGGCCCGGTCGCGCACATCATCGGTGGTCTTCAGCATCAGGAACGTCGCGCCGTGCAGCAGGCACAGACCCAGGAGCGTCAGGCCCGTCCATAGGCCATAAGGGGTCAGCAGGTCAAAGAAGTTGCCGGTGTAGTCATGAGAGCTGTTGATCGGCAGCCCCACGAGCAGGTCTCCCAGTCCCACGCCGATCAGCAGCGGAATCAGCAGGCTGCCGAGCGTCGTACACCACGTCCACGTGCTACGCCAGCGGGGATCATCGCTCTTGCCCCTGAACTCGAAGGCCACGCCGCGCGCGATCAGGGCCGCCAGCACCACCAGCAGCGCCAGATAGAGGGCTGAGAACATCGTCGCGTACCACGCCGGGAACGCCGCGAACGTGCCGGCCCCCGCGACGATCAACCACACCTCATTGCCATCCCAGAAGGGGCCGATCGTGTTTAGCGCCACGCGCCGTCCGGTCTCCGTCTTGCCTACGATCGTGTGTAGAGCGCCGACTCCGAAGTCAAAACCCTCCAGCACAAAGAAGCCGACCCAGAGGATCGCGAGTATCACGAACCACAGTGTGTGCAAGTGCATCAGGCGTCTCCATGCGAGCGTTTCGCATCGCCCATCGGTGAGTGATCGATGTTGCACATAGTCAATAGGTGAGCACCGGCACCGCGCCGGTACCTCCGCTCGCTGTCTGTGACTCTGCCTCCTCGTCGTCCTCGTGCCCCAGCCCCTTGCGCGCGTAGCGCAGCATCAGAACCAGATCGGCCGCGCCCAGCGCCAGGTAGATCAACACAAACACGATCAGGCTGATCCAGATGTCGGTCGAGGTGACAGAGGGCGAGGACGCATTCACCGTCTTCATCAGCCCCTGCACAATCCAGGGCTGGCGGCCGTTCTCCGTCAGCATCCACCCGGCCGTATTCATCAGGAACGGTGTAACGACAGCCCAGATCGATAGCCGCAAAAACCATTTCGAGCCATCCAATCTGCCCTTGTGCAAAAGCCATGCACCCCACAACGCCAGCAGCAACACCAACGCCGCGATGTAGGCCATGATGCGCATCGACCAGTACTGGATAAACACATCGGGCACATAGTTGCCTGGTCCGTAGCGCTTTTCGTATTCGGCCTGCAGCTGGTTGAGCCCTATCACCTTGCCGTTCCAGGAGTTCGTCGCCAGCAGTGAGAGCACGTGCGGGACCTCAATGATCTGCGAGGGCGTCTTATCGTTGGCGCCCCCGCCGATCTGAAACAGCGAGAATGAGCACGGCTGGCAGGTTTCCCACTGCGCCTCCGCCGCCGCGATCTTCATCGGCTGGTACTTGGCCTCCACCACCCCCAGCTCGCTGCCCACGAACAGCGCCAGCACGATCGATGGAATCAGCACCGCAAGCGACAGCGACGCCGCGCGCGTAAAGGACTCCACCTCCTGGCGCTTGCGCAGATACCACGCCGAGACCGCCAGCATGATCAGCGAGCCCGTCACCAGCGAGGCCAGCAGCACGTGCACGTAGCCCCACAGGAACGTCGGGTTGGTAAACAGCGCACCGATGTTGTTTAGCTGCGGCTGTCCCGCGTGGTTGAGCGTGTAGCCCACCGGGTGCTGCATCCACGAGTTCGCCGCCATGATGAACAGCGCCGAGAGCATCGTCCCGATCGACACCAGCCAGATGCACGCCAAGTGCACCCGCTTGGGCAGGCGATCCCAGCCGAATAGCCACAGCCCCAGGAACGTCGACTCCAAGAAGAACGCCGCCAGGCCCTCCATCGCCAGTGGCCCCCCGAAAACGTCGCCCACGAAGCGCGAATACGTCGACCAGTTCATGCCGAACTCGAACTCCTGCACGAGGCCCGTCACGACCCCCACCGCAACGTTGATCAACAGCAGCGTCCCGAAGAAGCGCGTCAGGCGCCGGTACTCCGGCCTGCCATTGCGGTGCCAAGCCGTCTGCAGGATCGCCACGAGAAACGCCAACCCGATCGTCACCGGCACGAACAGGAAGTGGTAGATGCTCGTAGTAGCGAACTGCCAACGTGCGAGGTCGTTGGTCATTCGCCCAGAACTGTACCTCGCTCGCGCCGCCAAAGCGCGGCGTACCGTCCCCCAAAAAGGATGAGAGAGGGGTGGGTGCCGCGCTCGACCACCCGGCTCTCCTCCAGCACCACGATCTCGTCCATCTCCTCGAGGCCGGCAAGGCGGTGGGTTATTAGCAGCGTCGCCCGATCCCGATCCCGCGTCAGCGCAAGCACGTCGGCGAGAATCGCATCCGCAGTCCGCGTGTCCAGGTGCTCGCCGGGCTCATCCAGCACGAGGATCGGGAAGTCCGCCAAGAGCGCCCGCGCAAGCGCCAGGCGCTGGCGCTGTCCGCCGGAGATGCGCGCTCCCCTCTCCCCCACCTCCGTGGCCAGTCCCATCGGCAGCCCTTCCGCCCAATCCAGCAGGCGGACATTCGCCAGAGCGTCCCGCAGCTCCTCCCGCGTGGCCTCGCGCCTGGCCAGCCGCAGGTTCTCCTCCAGCGTGCTGTCGAAGATGTGCGCATCCTGGGCCACCAGGCCCACCACGCGGCGGCAGGCATCGCCTTCGATGTCCGCGATCTGGGTCCCGTCAAGCGTCACCGATCCGCTCTCGTAGTCGAGGAACCGCAGCAGCACCCCCGCAAGCGTCGACTTCCCCGCGCCGCTCGGACCGACGATGGCCACGCGCCTGCCGGGGCGCAGGTCGAGGTCGATGCCCGCCAGCGCATGCCGCGCGCTGCCTGGGTATCTCGCGTGCAGCTCGCGCACCTCCAGGGTGTGGGGCCGGATGGCGAGCATCGTCGGCGCCGCGGGCTCTGTGACCGGCGGCGCCGTGTCCATCACCTCCTGCACCCGCGCAGCCGCACGACGCACTCCCTGCAGCGCCTGCGCCGCGCTCGGCAGGCCCGCCACCAGCTCGAACGCCACCAGCGGGATCAGCGCGATGCCCGCCAGCAGCACGCCGTCGAGGCGCCCCGCCCGCACCGCCGCGACCCCTACCAGCAGCGCTCCCCACATCGCAAGCCCCGAGCACAGCCGCGTCAGCCCCTGACCCACGCCGGACGTGCGGGCGCCGGCGCGGGCGATGCCTGTCAGCTCGGCATCCGCCGCCATGCTTCGCCGCAGCTGCTCCTCCATGGCCCCGTTGGCCACCAGCTCGGGCGCCCCCTCCAGCAGGTCCACCACCGCTGCCGTCAGCTCGCCGCGTGCCGCCGCCTGCCGCGCCTCCGCGCGCTGCGCGAGCCTTCCCGTCAGCCACGGCACCGCGATGCCCGCCACCAGCAGAGCGAGCAGGAGGATCAGGCCGGCCGCCGGCAGCATCAGCCACACCACGCCCACTGTCACCGCGCCCACCACGAGAGCGATCGCGAAGGCCGGCAGCACCCTCAGCATCAGGTCCTGCAGCGAGTCCACGTCGTGCACCAGGCGCGCCAGCAGATCCCCGCTGCGAAACGCCGGAAGCCCGAGTGGGGCCAGCTGCTCCAGACGCTCATAGACCGCCACCCGCAGGCTGGCCAGCAGACGGAATGCCGCATCGTGCCCCACCAAGCGCTCGCCGTAGCGGCACAGGCCGCGAGACAGCGCGAAGAACTGCACGCCCACTATCGCCAGGGCGACCGCCGACTCCTGCGGGCGCTGCGAGGAGCGCGAGATCAGCCACGCCGAGGTGGCGATCAGGCCGATTGCCGCAGCGAGCGAGCCGGCGCCCAGCAGCGTCGCCAGCGCAAGGCGCCCAGCAGCCGGTCGGGTAAGAGCCAGAGTCTGCAGCAGCGGCGCCCGCTGCCCGCGTTCCTCGCCCTGAGCTGCTCCGTGCGCGGCTCCGGCTGCCGGCGTGGAGATGGCGAGAGGTCGTGTGTTCGCAGTCTCGACCAGATCGATTGCGCCGGACCCGGACGGTCTCATGCCGCGACCTCCACCGGAGCCAGCGAAAGCACCCGATCGGCCAGGCCAAGCAGCGCCGGCCGGTGCGCGACGAGCACGACCGTGCGACCCTGCGCCAGACGACGCACTGCCTCAAGCACCTCGTGCTCGGTCTCGCCATCGAGGTTGGCCGTCGGCTCATCCAGGAGCAGCAGCGGTGAGTCGCGCAGGAATGCCCGCGCCAACGCGACTCGCTGGCGCTCGCCCGCCGAGAGCCCCGCGCCACGGTCGCCGAGAACCGTCTGCATCCCCGCCGGGAGTTTTGCCACCACGCCGTCGAGCCCCGCGGCAGCTACGGCCGCCTGCACCTCGTCCTCCGATGCCTCGCTGCGCCCGAGGCGCACGTTCTCAGCGATCGAAGCGGCAAACAGATGCGGACGCTGGGGCATCCACGCGATACGCGCGCGCCACGCATCGGGGTCGAGCTCGGCCAGGTCCACCTCGCCGACACGCACCGAGCCGTGCTCCGGCGCGACGAAGCCCAGCAGCACGCTCAGCAGCGTCGACTTGCCGCAGCCGCCGGGTCCGACGAGGGCCAGCACCTCCCCTGGCTCGACAGCCAGCGACACCCCGTCGAGCGCCGGCTCGCCGCGATCGGGATAAGACACGCGCAGACCCTCGACCGCAAGACCAACCCGCGCCGGGTCCGGGACATCCGTGCGCAGGCCGCGCGGCGCCGCCGGACGTTCGATCATCTCAAACACCCGCTCCGCCGCCGCCATGCCCTCTGCGCTCGCGTGGTAGTTAGCGCCCAGCTGGCGCAGCGGCAGATACGCCTCCGGCGCCAAGACCAGCACGAACAGCGCGCTGCGAAAGTCGAGACTCCCGCTCATCAGGCGCAGGCCAATCGCGACAGCGACAAGCGCGACCGAGATCGTCGCCACCAGCTCCAGGATCAGCGATGACAGGAAGGCCACCCGCAGAGCTGCAAGCGCGCTGCGGCGGTAGCGATCCGTGATCTCTGCAATGGCTCTCGCCTGAGCCTTCGCACGCCCGAAGATCTTCAGCGTCGGCAGCCCCGCCACCACATCGAGGAAGTGACCAGCCAGCCGCTCCAGCGTGCGCACCTGCCGGTCCATGCGCTCGCGCGTCGTGGCCCCCACCAGCGCCATGAACAGCGGGATCAGCGGGACCGTCACCGCGATGATCGCCGCCGAGATCCAGTCTTCCACGAGCACCACAGCAAGCACCACCAGCGGCACAATCACCGCCAGGAACAGCTGCGGCAGATACAGCGAGAAGTAGCCGTCGAGAGCGTCGATTCCGCGCGTGGCGAGGATCGCCAGCTCGCCCGCCTGCCCCCCGCTACGGGGGGTCTGCCCCACGCGATCGGAGGTGCGCCGCGTCCGCGAGCTTTCCACGCCGAGCGCCGCCAAGCGCTCAAGCAATGCGGCGCGCAGCTGGGACTTCGCGCGCGCGCTCGATCGGCTCGCCGCCAGCTCCGCTCCCCACGCGACCACCGCGCGCGCCAGCACCACGCCCAGCAGCACGATCAGCTGCGTCTGCAGCTGCGCCAGGCCCTTTCCGGAGCGAAACGCTCCGGCCACCACGTCCGCCAGCAGCCACGCCTGCGTCACGATCAGCAGCGCACTGAGGACACCCAGGCCGACCGAGACGAAGAGGAACACGCGCGTCGCCCGCGCGTAGCGGAGCAGCCTCGAATCAAGCGCCCTCATGAGGCCATGATGCCCGAGAAGGGCTGCCTCGATGGGTGCCCCACGTCCTCGCCAGGCCGATCAGCGGCGTCAGGCTGCCCGCGGCGCGCGCTCGATGCTGGCCAGCTCGCCCTCGATCACCTGGTTCTGGGGGTCCCCCACGCGCGAGCTGATCCAGTCGATCAGCACCTTCAGACGGCTACCCGGACCACCACCGCCGAGGTAGTACATGTGCACCGACAGATAGGTGAAGAACGCCACGCGCCCCGACAGTTCGTGGCCGCGGATTTCACATACCGCGCGGCCCCGGCCGACGACCGCCAGCGCGCCCTTGTCGAAGTAGCGAAACGGTGTGGAGGCACCCTGTGCGCCCGCGCGGATCGCGCGCGCCACGTGGCGCGCCTGCTGGATCGCCACCGTCGCCAGCCCCGGCAGCGGCCCCCCGTCGGCGCCTGCGAGCGACGCAGTGTCGCCGATCACCGATACCTCCGGATGCCCCGGCAGCGTCAGACCGGGCTCAACCTGGATGCGACCGGCACGATCGGTTTCAATGCCCGCGGCCCCCGCGAGCTTGCCCGCGAAATCCGCGGCCTGCACCCCGGCGGCCCAAATTACGGTGCGCGCGGCCAACCCCTCCTCCTCACCTTCCCGCTCGAACTTCACGCCGCGCTCGTCGATCGAAGTGACCCGCGCTCGCTCACGGACCTCGACGCCGAGCGAGGCGAGCTCCCGCGCCACCGTCGCCGACAACCGCTCGCTGAACGCGGCCGTCACGCGCTCGCCCGCATCGAGCAGGATCACGCGCGCCTGGCTGGGGTCGATGCGCGCGAAGTCGCGCTTCATGCCGTGCGTCGCGATGATCGCCAGCTGCCCCGCGAGCTCCACGCCCGTCGGGCCGCCGCCGATCACCACGAACGTCATCCACTGCGCGCGCTCCTCCGGGTCCTCGCAGCGCTCGGCCTGCTCGAACGCGCCGTAGACGCGGTTGCGCAGGTCCTCCGCGTCGGCCAGCGTCTTCAGGCCGCACGAGACCTCGCGCCACTCGTCGTGACCGAAGTAGGAGGTCTGTGCGCCGCACGCCACGATCAGGCTGTCGTAGTCGATGCGCTCGCCTCGATCCAGCAGCAGCTGGCGGCGCTCCACGTCGACGCCCGTCGCCTGCGCCATCAGCACCGTCGTGTTGGCGTTGCGCCGCAGCATGTTGCGAATCGGCATCGCGCACTCGCTCGGCGACAGAGCGCCGCACGCCACCTGGTAGAGCAGCGGCTGGAAGAGGTGGTGGTGCATGCGGTCCACCAGCGTCACCTCGACGTCTGCGTGGCGCAGCGCGTGCGCCGCCGCCATGCCGCCGAAGCCGCCGCCCACAATCGCCACGCGCCGGCGCCGGCCGGCCTCGCTCTCAGCCACCATCAGCGCCCAGCCGCGCCAGCAGGTGATCGCCTACGCGCAAAGCATTGGCCATGGCCGTCAGCGCCGGGTTGACCGCGCCGATACTCGGGAAGAAGCTCGTGTCCACCACATACAGGTTGTCGAGCTCGTGCGCGCGGCAGTCGGTGTCGAGCACCGAGGAGGATAGGTCCTCGCCAAAGCGGCACGTGCCGGCCTGGTGTGCGACGCCCGCCACGGGGATCTTGTTCTCCAGATACGCCCAGCGCGGGATCAGGTGGTGCTCGTTCATGCCCAGGTGGCCCAGGAGCGAGCGCAGCTGCTTGAACAGGCGGTCGCGCGCGCCGTCGTTGCTCGATGCGTAACACAGCTTCACGTTGCCCTTGCCATCGAGACTCACACGGTTCTCCGCCTGCGGCAGGTCCTCCGTGGAGAGCCAGAAGTCGATCGCGTGCTCGGCCACGTCCTCGAGTGAGAACGTCGGTGCGAGCTTCGTCATCAGCGGCTTCTCCCCCCGATACATCTCCGCCACCGACTTGCCCACCATCTGGATATTGCCCATCGGAAACTCCCACGCATCGCTCGCCAGGTAGTAGTCGTTCACCCCCAGCGTCTTCTGGAAGACCGTGGGATTGGGCTCCTTGGACAGGGCCAACACCGCCTGGCTGTTGTGGAACATGTAGTTGCGCCCCAGCTGATCCGAGCCGTTGGCGAGGCCTCGTGGGTGCTTCTCATTCGCCGAGCTCAACAACAGCTTCGCCGTGTTCGCCGCGCCGCAGGAGACGACGACGATGTCCGCCGTGTAGGTCTCGCGCTTGCCCTCGCGATCGACTATTACCTCTTTCACCACCGTCCCCGACGGGTTCGTACTCAGCGCCATCGCTGTGGCATTGCGCAGCAACGTTACGTTCGCGTGCTCAAGCGCCGGTCTCACCCCCAACACCTCCGCATCGGACTTGCCGTGCACCAGGCACGGAAAGCCATCGCACGTCGAGCAGCGCACGCACGCGCCGTGCGCCATGTCGTCTTCGCGCAACCGCACGCCGCAGGGCGCATGGAAGGGGTGCAATCCGGCCGAAGCGAAATCGTCGGAGAGCTGCTGGATGCGGGGCTCGTGTTTGACAGCCGGATACGGGTAGGGCGCGCTCGCCGGCGGTTCCGTCGGATCCTCGCCGCGTACGCCGTGCACTTCATACAGCGCCTCGGCCTTCGTGTAGTAAGGCTCCATCTCCTCGTAGGAGATCGGCCACGCAGGGGAAAGACCGCCGTGGTGGCGCAACTCGCCGAAGTCCTCTGCGCGCATGCGATACAGCGCCGCGCCGTACAGCTTCGTCGCGCCGCCCACGTAGTAGTGCACCTGTGGCTGAAACGGCTTGCCCTTCGCGTCATACCACGTGTCCTGAGAGATGTAGCGGTTCTCCACAAACACCTCCGCCGCCGACCAGTTCTGCGGCTCCCGCGGCAGCCAGTCGCCCCGCTCCAACAGCAGGATGCGCTTGCCCGACGGCGCCAGGTGGCGCGCCAGCGTGCCCCCGCCCGCGCCGCTGCCGATGATGATCACGTCATAGCTGTCCATTACCGGCCCTCCGCATCAGCGCCCAGCGGGGCGAGTTGTGTGCCGGCGTGCATCACGAGATCTCCGCCAAGCGCTCCACCAGGATGATGCGCGCTGCGGCCTCGATCAGCGCCAGATGCGAGAACGCCTGGGGGAAGTTGCCCAGGTGCCGGCCCGTGCTGGTGTCGAACTCCTCCGCGTACAGCCCCAGTGGCGAAGCCACCCGCAGCAAGCGTTCCATCAGATCGCGCGCGCGCTGGTGCTCGCCGACGATCGCCAGCGCCGAAACCAGCCAGAAGGAGCAGATCAGGAAGCTTCCCTCCTTGCCCGATAGACCGTCGTCGGTCTCCTCCGTGCGGTAGCGCAGCACGAAGCCGTCCTCCGTCAGTTCTTCGGCGATCGCCAGAACGCTCGCGCGCAGCCGCTCATCATCGCCGGGCAGGAAGCCGAACAGCGCCGCCAGCAGGTTCGAGGCGTCAAGCGCTTCCGTGTCGTAGTGCTGGCGCAGCACGCCGCTCCCGTTCATGCCGTGCGCGAGGATGTCGGCGCGGATCTCCTCCGCCGTCGCCTGCCACTCATCCTGCAGGTCACAGTCTCCGCGCATCGCCGCGAGCTTGGAGGCGCGATCCATCGCCACCCAGCACATCAGCTTCGAGGACACATAGTGCTGAGATTTGCCGCGCGCCTCCCAGATGCCCTGGTCGGGCTCACCCCACACCGCGGTCGCACACTTCGCCTGCGCCTGTACGATCGGCCACAGCCGCCGAGGCAGCCGTTCGCTGCGGCGCGTGTGCAGCAGGATCGAGTCAAGCGCCGCCCCGAACACGTCGTTCTGGCGCTGGTCGAACGCACCGTTGCCTATTCGTACCGGCCGCGCACCTGCGTAACCCGATAAGTCATCGCGCGTGGACTCCGTCAGATCGCGCCGCCCGTCGATCCCGTACATGATCTGCAGCGCTCCATCCGCGTTGGGCTCGAGGTCCGCAATGAACTGCATGAACTCCTCCGCCTCCCAGTCGAGATTGAGGTAGTGCAGCGCCTGCAGCGTGAAGGTCGAGTCGCGCAGCCACGTAAAGCGGTAGTCCCAGTTGCGCTCGCCCCCGGGGGTCTCCGGCAGCGAGGTGGTCAGCGCGGCGACCGTCGCCCCGGTCGGCATGTAGGTCAGGCCCTTGATCGCGAGCGCCGAGCGCTGGATCGGGTCGCGCCAGCGGTGGTCGGGGATGCGCGCCCGGCTCAACCACGTGCGCCAGAAGCGGATCGTGCGCGCGATGCGCGCGGCCGCGTCCTCGTAGTCCTCCGGCACCGCGAGCTGTTCGGCCCACGACAGCGCACAGTACGCGGTGTC
>DATBPO010000157.1:0-11011 GCA_036561265.1 Solirubrobacteraceae bacterium
CATCTCCTTATAGCCGGTACGCACCGCGGTGATTGCGGCCCGCCTGCCTTCTCCAAGAGTACCGGCATGGAATGTCTCCGCCGCCGCCTTCCTGCCGCTGCGGTCGTGCCGGTGCATATTGACGCCGTGCGCCCCGTCATACACGCGCACGGTTGCCCGTCCGGACTCCTCATCGAGGGTGAGGATCACCGCGTAGTCCACGACCTCGCGGCGGTGCTTCGTGAACTCTACGAAGATGCGCGCCCCGATCTCGTAGGCGAGCACGTCGCGGTAGCGCTGGCTATGACTGTGACCATGGAGCACGATGTTGTTCATAAGTAGGCAATGCGAGCGCGCGACGTTCAGTCATGCCCGCGTCGAACGATCGAAGGATCGGACTCCAGCGTAAAGCTGGCGGATGCTATGCCGATGGATATAGCGATGCTGCGTGAAGTCAAGAACGCACTCTGGACAAGACGCCTGACGCTGCTCGGCTGGCGCTATGACTTCGTGGTGGGCAGGAAGACCGTGGGGAGGGGGTGGCGCAGGGGGCAGTGGGAAGGGTTTGCCGGCTCCCAGCTGCAGGCGCCTGCCGGATTCCTGGCACTGGAGGGGCGCTGCTACTGGTGGTTTGAGAACTGCTTCTACTGGGAGGATGAGGATCTCGACGCCGGAGACGTGCTGGCGCTTGTCCGTGACCGGCAGCGCCGCCAGCAGCGCAAGCTTGAGCAGGCTCACGCCGCGATGGCTCGCGATGCCCAACCGGGACCGCGGCGGCAGCCAATTACGCGCGAGCTGAAGCTCGCGGTGTTCGAACGCGACGGCGGCCGCTGTGTGGAGTGCCGCTCCAATTTCGACCTCCAGTACGACCACATCATCCCGGTGGCCCTGGGTGGCGCCACCAGCCTGGAGAATCTTCAGCTCCTCTGCGCGCCCTGCAATCAGCGCAAGGGCGCCTCGCTCGGCTGATGACGGGCATGGCCGGCGTGCAGCGCGGGTAACCTGAGCTCATCGCCAAGTGCGCCCTCGTAACTGGAGCCACCGGGTTCATCGGCGGCCGCCTCGCCGGGTCGCTCATCCGCTCGGGGTTTCATGTGCGCTGTCTCGTGCGCACCCCCGCGCGAGCGGAGCACCTGCGCGCACAGGGCTGTGAGCTTCACCACGGGGACGTAACCGATCCCGCTAGCTTGGAAGGCGCTGGTCAAGATGTCGATATCGCCTACTTCCTCGTGCACGCCATGGCCGGTGGCGAGGGCTTCCAGGATCGCGAGCGTGAAGGCGCGCGCAACTTCGCGCGCATGGCCAAGTGCGAGGGCGTGGGGCGGGTGGTCTACCTCGGTGGCCTCGGCGATGAGAGCGTCTCCAAGCACCTGCGTAGCCGCCATGAGACCGCGCTCGTGCTAGCGGCCGAGGGGCCGCCGCTCACCTACTTCCGCGCCGCGATGGTTGTTGGTGCCCACAGCGAGTCCTATCGGACGCTGCGCTATCTCGTAAAGCGCCTCCCCATCATGATCGCGCCGGCCTGGCTCTCGATCGCCACCCAGCCGATCGGCATCGACGATGTCATCGAGTACCTACGGCGCGCGCCCGAGGTGCCCGAGTCCCAGGGCCGCGAGGTGCAGATCGGCGGACCCGACGTTCTCTCCTACGGCGAGATGCTCGACCGCATGGCCATCGCCATGGGCATGCGCCCGCGGCCCAAGCTGCCCGTGCCCTTCATCACCCCCTGGCTCTCCGCCCTCTGGCTCGGGCTCGTCACCCCCGTCGACACCAACGTCGCCCGCCCCCTCGTCGAGGGCCTCACCACCGAGACCATCGTCACCGACCCCTCCGGCGCCAAGCCCTTCGGCCTCACGCCCCTGTCCTTCGATGAGGTCTTGCGGCTTGCGCTGGCCGAAGAGGAGGAGGTCGCGGCTACCCCTCCAGCACCAGCGTCACCGGCCCGTCATTAACAAGCTCCACCTCCATGTGTGCGCCGAACACGCCGCGCTTGGCGCCGGCGGCCGCGCAGAAAAGCTCCCACAGTGGCTGTGCCTGCTCGGGCGCTGCCGCGCCGGTGAAGCTCGGGCGGTTGCCCCGGCGTGCATCGCCATACAGCGTGAACTGACTCACGCACAGAATCTCCCGCTCGCCCAGCGGTTCGTTCATGCGCCCATCGGCATCGGCGAAGACACGCAAGGCGCGGACCTTCGCTGCCAGACGCTCGGCGCTCTGCGCGTCATCCTCAGGTCCCACGCCGAGCAGCACCAAGAGGCCCGGACCGATACGCGCGATCTCCTCGCCCGCCACGCTTACCGCCGCCTGGCTGACTCGCTGGATCACCGCGCGCATCGCGCGAACAGGTTAGGCGCCGAGACTCTCGCCTGCTTAAGCGCCGGGACGCCTGGCGTCTGCGCGTGCCCGCGCGTGTCGCGAGCCTCCATCCGCTACAGGACTACAGCGCGCCTGCCCCATTACAGCGCCTGCCCCGCGCCCACCACCGACACCGGCGCGAGCTCTTCCTCGTGCCCGCTCGGCGCCGTGGCCACGCGCACGCAGTCGCGCCCATCGCGCTTGGCCCGATACAGCGCGCTGTCGGCACGTCGCAGCAGGCTAGCCATGTCCACGCCGTGCATCGGGTAGCCCGCCACGCCGAAGCTCGCCGTCACCATCCGCTCCATGCCGTGCACCTTTGTCTTCGCCAATGAGTCCGCGATGCCTTCGGCCACCATGCCCGCCGTCATCGGGTCGGTACCCGGCAGCAGCACCAGGAACTCCTCACCGCCCAGCCGTGCCGCGAAGTCGCTGCTGCGCACCGACTCCTGCAGCGTCGTGGCCATCGCCGCCAGCACCTCATCGCCGCGGTCGTGTCCGTAGGTGTCGTTGACGTTCTTGAAGCGATCCAAGTCGATCAGCATCACCGACAGCGGCGCCAGCGTGCGCTCGGCCTCGGCGATCAGCAGCCCGAAGGTCTCATCCAGTGCACGTCGATTGGGCAGGCCCGTCAGCGCGTCCGTCTGCGCGCTGATCTCAGCCAGGCGGCAGCGCGCTTCGATGGACTCGCGCTCGCGCGCGTCGCGTTGCTGCTCCACCGCCCGCAGCGCTTCCGCCGCCCGTCGCTCGCGGCGGCTATGCACGCGCACCAGCCACAGGCCCGTCAGCGTCAGCAGCAACGAGAGGCCCACGATGATCCACGTCGACAGCGTTGTCGCCCTCGACAGCAGGTGCACCCGCTGTGCATTCATCGCGCTCAGATACCGCGCGTTGGCGGCGCGGAAGGAGTCCATCACCCGCTTGCGCGCCAGCGCGCCGCGCAGCGAGAGGTGGTGCACCCCCTGCCGCCGCGCCTGTGCGATCACCGCCTGTGCGACGAGCTGCCAGTGCGCCGCCAGAGCCTCCTGCTCGCGCAGTGCCTGCTGTGCCGCCGGCACTCCCCGCGCGTAGCCTTCGGCGTTCTTCACCGCCCGTGCGAAGCGCGCGCTGCCGCCCATGTACGGACCCAGGAACGCTTCATCGTCGGTCTCCAAAAAGCCCCGCAGCCCCGTCTCGCGGTCGAGCATCGTGTTCAGCAGCGACTGCGCGCTCTGCGTGCCCTCGTAGCCACGGTTGGCCGCGCGATGCTCGATCGAGCTCGTCGCCAGCAGCGTGGCCACGACCACGGCCACCGTGCACAGCACGGCACCCACGGCGCGCAGCGAAGTAGGAATGGGAGTCAACTCAAGCGATCCTTCGAGGTCGCCTACCTATCGGAACAGCGCCTCTTTTCCTTTAGCCACAGGGGTTTTCCGTGGCCGAGAGTCAGGCGGCGAGTACTTCGAGCAGCGCGCCCACCACCGCGCCATCCAGCTGTGTACCCGCGACTCGCTCGAGCTCCACCCGCGCTTCTGCCGCCGTGCCCGCGGGGCGGTACGGCCGGTCGGTCACGATCGCATCCCACGTGTCACACGCCGCGATGATGCGCGCCGCCTGCGGGATCTCCTCACCGGCGAGGCCGTCGGGGTAGCCCCGACCGTCCCAGCGCTCGTGGCTGCCCCGCACCGCCGGCGCCAGATGCGCAAAAGCATCGATACGCGCCACCAGCTCACCGCCCACCGCGGCATGACCGCGCATCACCTCCCACTCCGCATCGCTCAAGGGACCCGGCTTCAGCAGGATCTCGCTCGGTACCGCGATCTTGCCCACGTCGTGCAGCATCGCCGCGTAGCGCACGTCGCGCGCCTCGCTCACCGCCAGCCCCATGCGCAGCGCCACTCGTTCGGCGAGCTCCGCCACATCCGCGCCATGCGCCGCCGTGTAGTCGTCCTTCGCCTCCACCGTGCTCGCCAGCGCCGCCAGCGTCGTCGTGAACGCGCTTTCAAGCTCACCCACGAGCTTCGCGCGGTGCAGCGCGCTACCCAAGCTCGCCGCGATCGCCTCCACCAGCACCGCGTCGGCCTCGCCGAACGCGTTCACCTCGGCTGCCTCGATGTTCAACACACCCCACACCTTCCCGTCCACCACGATCGCAACCGCCAGCTCGCTGCGCGGGTCGGTCTGCGGGTCGCGCACGATGTAGTCGCGGTCCTCGCGCGTGTCCGCCACTAGCGTCGTCAGCCCCGAGCGTGCCACGCGCCCATTGACGCCCTCGCGCGCCGACTGCTCCACCAGCAGAAACTCGCGCATCACCTCCGCCAGCGCGCCGCGGCTGGCTACCAAGCGCAGCACCCCATCCTCGTCCAGGCGCTGGATCGCCGCCAAATAGAACGCGAACGTCCCGTGCAGCTCCTCCACCACCAACTGCACCATCTCATCGGCATCGCGCATCGCCGCCAGGCGCCCCGTCAGCTTGGAGGCCACGCGCAGCTGTGCGCGCAGGTACGCCAACTCGCCCGCCGCCGCCATCCGCAGCACGTGCGAGTCCGCGCGATGCTGGCGCAGGGCCTCCGCGCGGCGCTCGCGCTCGCGCTCGCCCGTATGGGCGCGCGTTGGCTTGACTGACAGCTCGGGCATTACCCCCCGCACATCGGCCCCTCGCGCCCCTCGCTTGAGCCCATTTGCAGGCGCTCAGCGCCTTGTCAAAAAGGGGGTGCGCTTAGTGCTCGCACCCACCCCCGTCCGCCATTCCAGTTATTTACCCAAAACGCGGCCCACACGGCGGAGCGAAGCGGAGCCTTTCCTCTTTTTTACTCCCCCTCATACAGCGACTCGCGCGCGATTTCGCGGCCCCTTGAGTCCCACAGCTTGATTTCCAGCAGATCGCCGCGGTAGTCATCGGGTGCGATCAGCGTGAAGCGCTCCTCCACCAGCGTGCACTGATCCACCGCCAGGTCCGCGAGCTCCGCCGTCGCCAGCGCGCCGCCTGCCTTCAGCGGTCGCCCCCACACGAGCGTCATGCTGGCCTCCGCGCCGCCCTCGCCGCGCCAGCGCCCAATCGTCTCCTCGCACACATCGATCTGCCACTCAGGGTGCTCCTCGGCCGTCGCGTCGGTGAAGTCCGCGTGACCCTCCAGCTCGCTCTCCGCGTTCAGCATCCGCACGTAGCCGAATATCTCGTAGCCCCCGCTCGTCTGCGCGGTGGCCGGGATGTAGGTGCGTCCGTGCCAGCTGCGGTCGGGGTACCACACCACCTCGCCCAGTTCGCCCAGCTCTGCCGGGGCGCCCTCCATCCTCTCCATCGCCGCCAGCAGTGCCTCCAGTAGGCGCGTCTGAAAACGCCCATACGGCAGGCTCTCCTGCGGGGGCTCCGCGGCGAAGCGCGGCAGCACTCTGGGCTCGGGCGGCATCCGCGCAGCCTATTCCTGCGCCTGCGTGCCCGCCGCGCGCAGCGCCGCCGCCGCGTCCTCGGGCGCCACGATGTTCAGGTTCAGCCCCGTGGAGAGCTCCAGGCCCGCGAGGTGCGTGAGCCGCGGCATCACATCGATGCGCCAGCACATCCGCTGCACCCCGCGCGGGGCCGTGCGCACCCACAGGTTCAGCGGCGGGCTCGCGCCGAGGTGCTTTTGTAGACGCCGCAGTCCGTCGTGCAGCAGCCGCGCGCCAAGCGGCCCCTCATCCTCAAAGCGCGCCCGCGGCCGGCGCGGCGCGAGCATCAGCTGGAAGGGCACCCGCGAGGCCCACGGCGCCAGCAGCACCGCCTCCTCGTCGATCGCCACGATCCGCGTCTTGCGCCGCACCTCCTCGGCGACGAGGTCCTCCAGCAGGTCGTGCCCGTCGCTGCGCGTCGCATACGCCCCCGCGCGCTCGCGCTCGCGCGCCACCTCCGCGGGGACGAAGTCAAGCGCATACAGCTGCGCGTGCGTGTGCTCAAGCGAGGCCCCGCCCTCGCGGCGCTCGTTGACGATCACCTGTGTATAGGAACACTGCGCGTGTGCCCGCATGCGCTCGCGCCAGGTGTTCATCGCCAGCTCCACCTGCTCGACCGGGAGCTCCGCGAGCGACTGCACGCTTTGCGGGCCGTTGATGATCACCTCGTGCCAACCCTCGGCGGGCGCGCTCGCGAACAGCTCTTCTCGCGCCTCGGCCGGCGGCGGCGCCTGCGTGCCCGGCGGCGCCAGCGCGGGATACAGGTTGGGCACCACCCGCACCTGCCAGCCCGGCGTGTTGGGCTCACTGCCCTTGGCGCGCACCGCGTACAGCTCCGGCGGCGTCTTGGCCTCGTTGCCCTCAGCAAAGGGGTCGTTGCTGGGGTCGATTGGGGGGGCCGGGGAGCACCGGGGCTCGCCCCCCGGTCGCCGCGAGCGCTCGCCCGCCACGATCACCTTGTGCCCGCACATCGGGTCGATCCGTACTTCGGGCATCGCCGTTCAGGCCCCCACCGCGTAGCGCTCGCCGTCCATCGTCGTTCAGGCTCCCACGGCGTAGCGTTCGCCGTCCATCGCCCGCTTAGGCCCCCACCGCGTAGCGCTCGATGTCGCGTTCCAGCGCCGCCACGCTCGTGTAGGGGCCCTGGTGGGGGTAGCGGCTGCCGCCGCTTGTGAGGAACAGCGTCACGGGTGTGAAGGGTGAGCCCGTCACTTCCCGGCCCAGCGCGCCGCTTGAGTCATAGAAGCTCGGATAGCTCATCGGCGTCACCCGCAGGAACGCCTGCGCGTCGCCGCGGCCCGAGTCGCCCGAGTCGATGCCCACGAAGGCCACGCGCCGGCCCCAGTTGGCCGCGGCGCGCTGGAAGATCGCCCGCTCCCCCTGGCAGGGCACGCACCACGAGGCCCACTTGTTGACGACCAGCGGCAGGCCGCGGAGCGCGCGCAGCTGCGCCTGCCACGCGCCGGCGCCGGCGGCGAGCAGCTCCCCGCCGCGCGCGTGCAGCGAGGCGAGCGCCGGCGGCGAGCCCGCCAGCAGCGCCTGCGCCTGCGCTTGGCTCAGCTGCGCCTGCCCGGTCCCGTTGCCGGTGCTCGTATGCTTGGGCAGCTCGGCCACGGCGATCGTCAGCACCACCGCCAGCGCGCTGGCCGCTCCCGCCACCGCCGTCCAAAAGAGCCTGGGAGTCATCGCCGGCACCAGCCTATCCGGGGAGCACGCCGTCCTCGGATACAGTCGCCGCCGGCGCCCCGCGGCACACTCGCACTTCAATCCTCGGCCAAGGTGCTATATCCTGAGGTCACGTCAGAGCCGGGTCGCTCTGAGCACCCGGCGTTCGTTCGCCGGCCCCGCGCCGGCATTGGGTCGCGTGAAGTTGCAAGCAGCTTCGCGCCGGCTCCGTCTCGAAGTCACAAAGCCTCAATGGCCGAGCCCACGCCAGTGGCCCTCGCGGCCGCGCCAATTCCTGAGACCGCCGAGATCAAGCGCGCGGAGAAGTTCGTGCGCGAGCGCTTCCTGCACGACGGCGAGGATCCCGCGGCCGTGCTCGCGCCCGGCTCGCCGCGCCGCCGTGCGCTCGACGGCGCCCTCGCGGATCTGGCGGCGAAGGCCAAGCACCCCTCCACCGACTGGCGCCGGCGCTACTCGCTGCTGCTGGGCCTCGAACGCGTCCTCTCCGAGGACGAGCCCCATCTGAAGGACGGCACCACGCTCGATCCTCACCAGGTCGACGCGCTTTCGGGCACGCTCACCGCGCTGCTCGCCGAGGCCCAGCGCTCAAGCGCAAACGGCAACGGCGCCGCCGGCAACGGGCGTGCCCCGGTCGCCGCCGCGGCCTCCCCCGAGCTGCTGGCATCGGCGGCCATCCTCGGCCTCGACGACGGTAGCGATGGGCAGATCGCGGCGCCCGCCGACGGCCGCGAGCGCCCGCAGGAGGACGGCTACGCCGAGGACGACTTCGACGAGGATTCAGAGGAGGAGGAGGAGGGGGTGGGGGCCGGTGATCTCGATGACGACGGTGACGACGAGGACGAGGACGAGGACCTTGACTCGCTCGTGGCCGCCGCCCCCGATCCCGAGGACGACGACGATGACGATCTCGATGACATCGCGCCCAGCGCCGTCGAGGACGAGGACGACGCTGAGGGCGAGGAGGAGGCGCAGAACGGGGCCGGGGAGGACGAGGACGAGGATGAGGAGCCGCGCGACTGGGTGGATGAGGACGAGGAGGAGTCCCTCCCCGAGCAGCCCGAGGACCCCAACGCCGCCAAGCGCTTCTGGTTTGAGCACGCCACCGGCGCCGGCAAGACCGTGGCGGCGCTGGGCTTCGTGGAGTCCTCGCAGACCGGCGGCGTTTTGATCCTCACCCACCGGCGCAACCTCGTGGAACAGTTCAACGGCGAGCTGCGCCAGCGCGGCTACGCCAAGCGCATCTCGCGGCCGCTGTATGTGGGGGAGGACCGCGCCACCGGCCCCGTGACGGTCGAGACATACCAGTGGTTCGTGCGCAACGCCGGGCGTATCTCTTCCGCCTACACGATCGTCATCTGCGATGAGGCTCACACCGCTTTGGGCGAGAAGACCAGCGGCGCGATCCGCGAGTGGACGGGCCCCATCTTCATCGGCATGACCGCCACGGGCGCCCTGATCGCGCGCCACGTAACGGATCTCTTCCCCACGCAGACCTCGCGCTTCGATCTCGCGCAGGCCGCGCGCCGCGGCGTCATCTCCCCCTTGCGCTGCGTGCGCATCCCGCCGGGTGTGGGGGTGAGGACGATCGCCAAGGTGCCCCTGCGCCGCGGCGAGGTCGACACCGAGTTCGACCCCGAGGAGCTCGCCAAGGTCCTCGACCACCACCCCTTCAACCTCGCGGCCGCGAACTTGTATAAGACGCGCTTCAACGGCGTGCCGGGCGTTGTGTATGCCGCCGGCGTGCGCCACGCTTACAACCTCGCCGAGGCCTTCCGCGCGGAAGGCATCAAGGCGCAGGCCGTCTCCGGCGAGACCCCCAAGCGCGAACTCGCCGATATCCTGGCGCGCTACGAGCGCGGCGACGTGGATGTGCTGATCAACGCCCAGCTGCTGGCGGAGGGCTGGAACTCGCCGCGCGCCACCGTGTGCCTGCACCTCGCCCCCACGGCCTCGCGCCGCATCTACCAGCAGCGCGTCGGCCGCGTCACGCGCCGGCACCCCGGCAAGGAGGCCGGCCTCGTCGTGGACTTCGTCCACCCCGCCACCAAGAACGACGACCCCGTCATCACTTTGCACTCGCTTTTGGATCGCGATGTCTACCGCGGCGGCGCCATCGTCGTCGGTCCCGTACGCCGCGGGCGGGGGAGGAGAATGCGCGTGGAGCGCCGCGTGCTTCCCGTGTGCGCCGAGGAGGAGCGGCGCTTTGAGGTCTTCGAGCGCGAGCTCTGGCGCATCTACGTCGAGAACCTCGACTACGGCGAGCAGCACGTGTGGGCCGCGTTGGCGGGCGCCCGCGTGCAGCCCAGTGGCTGGCGCAGGGTGCGCACGATGCTGCAGTTCGACCGCAGCGGCGAGTTGCGCTCGCGCTTCCTTGTGACGGCGCTGCAGCGCAACAAAAACGCCTCCTTGCGCATGCGCGCTCTGACGGACATCGCCACTTTGCGCGACCCCGAGGCCTTCGACACCGCCATCGACATCATCGGCGCCTGGCCCCGCGAGGAACGGCGCGAGGCCACCAAGATTCTGCTGCGCGCCCTGGTGGACCGTCGCATCGGGCGCCGCGATCAGGCCACCGCCTGGATCTGGCGCCTCGCCGAGTACACGCGCGAGGTGCACGAGGAGTACGCCGTGCAGCGCTGGCCCGAGACCAAGCGGCTTCTGGGCCTGCTCGTGAACTCCTCCGGGGGGGCGCACGCGCGTAATGCGCGGCGCTTGATCCATGCGTCGCGCAAACAGGACCGCCGCCTGGCGGCGGCTTTACTGGCCGCGGCTTTGGCGCACACGCCGGAGGCCGAAGAGGCCCTGCGCGGCGCCCGCACGCGCATGGCGCGCAAGCCGCCGGCCCTGGCGCGCGAGCTCTTGCGCAACTTCCCCAAGCGCCGGGCGCGCAACAAGCGGCGCCGGCCCAAGGGGAGCGCGGCGGGGCAGGGGTCGGCGGGCCAGGCTGCGGCCAAGGCCGGCGGGGGGGCGAAGGCCGGGGGTGGGGCACCCAAGGCTACCCGGCAGGCCGAGAAGGGCACGCAGGGCTCCTCGGCTGCCTGAAGTCGGACACATTTCGCAGGGTTGCGCGAGGTCTTGTCGCACGCGGTGTCGCGCCCCACGATTGGCTTGGATACAGGGTTTTCTAAGGTTCTAAGGGTTTAACCCGTAGCAGACACCGCAGGAATATGTGGCCACAAGGTTGACGAATTCCGCATAGTGGGGCATCATGTCCTTCATGCCCTCCGTTAGCTGGAGATCAACGCATCGCAGCAAGAGTCCTCAGAAGGGCATATCAAGGTCGCCGAGAGTTCGTTCTCAGCGTTGAGATTCGCTCTCGCCGACCACCCATGATGCCCCGGGCTTCCGGGGTGGAAGGAGTATCTCGTGTTGGGACTCAAGTCCAGGGTCGGGCTGTTGGGCATGCTGGCCCTGCTGCTCATCGGCTCGTATGCGGCGGCTTCGGCCGAAGCGAACCAGGGGCCGTTCTGGTATCACCGCAACAGCGAAGCAGAAGGGAACGGCGTCAAACTCAGCGCGGCGGCGCCCGAAGAGATTCGGGGCGGCGGCGGAGAGGTGACGCTGGAAGCAAAACTCGGTGGCACGG
>DATBPO010000158.1:0-2778 GCA_036561265.1 Solirubrobacteraceae bacterium
GTCCCGTTGCGGCTCAGTGCTGAGCAGCCTGTCCCCGATCCGCGCCTGCCTGTGGGCACGGCGCCTTCTGAGGCCATCGGCGGGTGGGCTCCACAGCGCTCCTGAGGCGATGGCGAGCACTATGAAGATGTCTCTGGCGTAGCGCAGAAAAACGCCGGTATGGTTCACCGTGTGCCGGGCGGACGCGCATGAGCCAGGAGCAGTGGGACGCCGTCGATGACTACATCGCCGAGCACCTGCTCGCGCCCGACCCCGTGCTCGATGCGGCTTTACAGGACAGCGATGACGCCGGCCTGCCAGCCATCGCCGTCACCGCGCCCCAGGGCAAGCTGCTGCACCTGCTCCTGCGCCTCGCCGGCGCCCGCACCGTGCTGGAGCTCGGCACCCTCGGTGGCTACAGCACCATCTGGCTCGCCCGTGCGCTGCCCCCCGGCGGACGCCTTCTGACCCTGGAGGCAAACCCCGACTACGCCAAGGTCGCGCAGGCCAACATCGCCCGCGCCGGGCTCGACGGGGTCGTCGAGCTGCGCATCGGGCCTGCCCTCGACACGCTCCCCGAGATTGTCGCGGAGGGCCTAGGGCCGTTTGACGCGATCTTCATCGACGCCGACAAGCAGAACTACCCCGGCTATTTCGAGTGGGCGCTCAAGCTCTCTCGGCCCGGCACGCTCATTCTCGGCGACAACGTCGTGCGGGACGGGAGGATTCTCGACCCCGCCGCCAACGACCCGAGCGGTGCTGGCCTTGTGCAGGGCGTGCGCAGCTTCTACGAGATGCTCGCAGCGGAGCCGCGCGTCAGCGCCACCGCGATCCAGACCGTCGGCGCCAAGGGCTACGACGGCTTCGCCCTCGCGCTCGTCACCGGCTGAGCTTCGGCTTTCAGCCCGGCGCGGCGCCGTTGCGCCCCATCAGCGTTGCGCGCCCAGCGTCGGTCCAGATGACCTGCTCGCGGCCCGGGCCCACCCCGATGAGGGTCACCGGTGCGCCCACCTGCTCAGAGATGAACAGCAGGTACTCGCGCGCCGCCTCGGGCAGGTCTGAGAGGGTGCGACACTCGCCCAGGTCCTCCTTCCAGCCCCGCAGCTCCGTCAGCTCCGCACTCGTGTGGTGCAGCACCGTCTGGTGGTAGGGGAAGTCGTCGAACTGCGCACCCTCCGCCCCGCGGTAGCTCGTGCACACCCCGATGCGATCGAGGCCCGAGAGGACATCCAGCTTGGTGATCACCAGCGCCGTCATCGTGTTCAAGCGCGCCGCGTAGCGCAGCGCCACCAGATCGAGCCATCCCGTGCGCCGCGGGCGGCCCGTGGTCGTGCCGAACTCGCCACCGCGCTGGCGAATCGTCTCGCCCATCTCGTCGTGCAACTCGCTGGGGAACGGACCCGCGCCCACGCGCGTCGTATACGCCTTGGAGATGCCCCACACTTCATCGATGTTCTTCGGCCCCACACCCGCCCCCACGCACGCCGCGCCAGCAAGCGGGTTGGAGGAGGTCACGAAGGGGTACGTGCCGTGATCGATGTCGAGCATCGCTCCCTGTGCGCCCTCGAATATCACCTTTTCGCCCTTGTCCAACAGCTCCCACATCAGTCGTGAGGTGTCGGCGATGTGCTGCTCCAGGCGGTGGCCGTAAGTCAGGTACTCCTCCGTCATCGTGTGCAGATCGAGCTTTGGGTCCTTCTCGAAGGGCCGCAGCGACAGCCGCTTTGGCTCCATCGCCGCCACGATCTTCTTCTTCAGGATCTTCTCGTCCAGCAGGTCCTGCACGCGGATACCCAAACGCGCCGCCTTATCCGCGTAGCACGGGCCGATGCCGCGCCGCGTCGTGCCGATCTGCAAACTCCCCAGCTTCGCCTCGCCCGCCGAGTCCAGCAGCAGGTGGTAGGGCATGATCAGGTGCGCATTGCTTGAGATGCGCAGGCCGCTCACGTCCACGCGCCGCGCGCGCAGCGCATCGAGCTCCTCGATCAGCACCCGCGGGTCGATCACCACGCCGTTTCCGATCACGCAGCGCTTGCCCGGATACAGGATCCCCGAGGGAATCAGGTGCAGCTTCCACTCCACCCCCTCGCGCACGATCGTATGCCCCGCGTTGTTGCCGCCCTGGAAGCGCACCACCGCGTCGCCGCCTTCGGCCAAGAGATCGGTGATCTTGCCCTTGCCCTCATCGCCCCACTGGGCGCCAACTATGACTATTCCCGGCATCTCGACTAGCAGTTTACGTGGTGCTCTCAGGCCGTCTGTGCCGGGGCCCGGAACTCGCGGCGCTTATCCTCGCCATACAGCGGGATCAGATCGCCGCACACCTCCACCAGCCGCGACACCGTGCGCGCGCCTAGGCGCTCGGAGAGCTCATCGGGCATCAGGTTGGTCGTCGCCACGATCGCCCTCTCCGCCTCATAGCGTGCGTTGACGATCGAATACAGCTGCTCCAGCACCCAATCCGTGCGTGCCTCCGCGCCGAGGTCATCGAGGTGCAGCAGGTCCACCGCCGTCAGGCGGTCCAGCAGATCGAGCTTGCCCTCCGGCGAATCGATCGCTTCGCGCAGCAGATTCAGCAGGCGCGGCAGCGAGTAGATCGCCACCGAGCGCCCCGCATCGAGCGCCGCCTTGCTGACCAGCATCGCCAGCGTCGTCTTGCCCGTACCCACATCACCCTGCAGCCACAACCCCCGGCCGGCGTCGAGGTTCGCCTCGATCCGCTGCACATAGCGGCGCACCGACTGGATCTGCGCAGGCGCCGTGCGCGCGATGTCGCTCACCGGAGGGCGCTCGAAGGAC
>DATBPO010000159.1:0-18378 GCA_036561265.1 Solirubrobacteraceae bacterium
GGTTTGGCTTCTTTGATTTCTTTGCTTTTCACTGTACAGTTATTCCATTTTCTTATCGTAAATATCTCTTTGTGAGAGCGCTGAGCGGCCAGTTTCCATTCACCTTCCACGGTCGTGCATTGAAGAGTCGCACCTCCGCCCGTGAAGATGAAGTTCGACTCAGTGGCGGGACCTGATAGTTTACCATTATTTGATTCAAATTCGGCCATTGCCGGCGCTGCCGAGAAGACCATCGTCCCCAGAGTAAAGGCCATCCCAAATAATAACTTTATCTTGCTCATTGCTTGCTCCTTTGTATTGCTTCTGAATCTCGACTCCAGGTGGGTCAGACGGCGACCCATGCACCCCGAAGCTCACAGGATCTTCCCGTTAAGCACCCATTCCGGGAAATACCCGCCCCGCTCGCATTCGGTGAGATACTTCGAATCTGCCTGAGCGCACCCCAGAATGCCTACAGATGCACCACCCGCCGGCATCCGCTACCTCCACGAGCACCCGTGAGCAATGTTTCTGACTGAGCTACGCAGCGCACTGCCGACACGAGCCGTGCAGCACGATCTCGTGCTCGGACACGACCGCCAGGGGCACTCGCTCGCTGACCTTAGCGATGGCGCGCTCGAGGGCGGGGTCAGAGAAGGGCATGACGACGCCGCAGCTGTCGCAGACGAGGTGGTGGTGATGGTGCTCCTCGGAGTCGCGGCAGGCGCGCTCGTAGCGCACCATCGCCTGCCCGGTCTCCACGCGCGCGACGAGGCGCAGGCGCTCGAGCTCCTCGAGGATGCGGTAGACGCTGGCGCGGCTGACCACGCGGCGGCGCTCGGTTCGCAGGGCATCCTCGATCTCAAGCGCGGTCAAAGCGCAGCGCTGTTCGGCCAGGAGCTCAAGCACCGCCCGCCGCGCGCCGCCGCGCTTGTGACCGGCGCCGGCCAGCGTGGCCTCGGCCTGCTGTATCCAGGCCCGCTCGGGCGTGGTTGTGGAGGTGGAGGTAGGGGGGGTCATCGCGGTGGGCTCACGTTCGTCGGGGAGGCACTGGTTTGTTCGCCGACGCCCTTCGATGGTATTGCCCCACCCTCCCCCATCCGCCCGCCGAGGAGCGCGGCCAGCACATAACACCCGACTGCGACGCCCACGATGGCGCTGCCCGGCGGTAGCGCGGGAATCTCATAGCTGAGCGTGACGCCGGCCCACACCGACGCCAGGGCGATAGCCATCGAGAGTCCCATCCCCAGCAGCGGGTTGGCGGTGAGGCGCTGCGCTGCGCCTGCGGGGGCCGCGAGCAAGCCGAGCAGCAGCAGGGCGCCGACGGCCTGCGTGGCCTCGCCGGCGTCGAGGCCGAGGAGCACGAGGAACACGAGCCCGAGCCCGCGGACTGGCACTCCGCGCACGCGCGCGACGACGGGATCGAGCGTGGCAAAGAGCAGCGGCCGCGCGATCACGGCCAAAGCCAGGACCAACGCGATCCCCACCACCGCGGCAGCCCACGCCTCAGCGGTACTCAGGCCGAAGATCGAACCGAAGAGGGTGCGCGCGGCCACGGTGCCTTCGCCGCCGGCGCTGCCGGTGCTGTAGAGGTAGAGGAAGAGCACCCCGAGCCCGAGCACCCAGCTGAAGAGCACGCCGATGGTGGTGTCCTCAGCTGGGTCCAAGCGCGCGGCGCCAGATCCCCGCGACCCGCCTAGCGAAGCCAGCCCGATGGCGACGGCGACGGTCGCAAGGAAGAGTCCGACGCGCAGATCCCAGCCGGCGGCCGCGGCGGCCAGGGCACCGGTGAAGGCCACGTGACTGAGAGCATCTCCGGCAAACACCTGTCCGCGAAGCACGACGAAATAACCGATGGCGCCGCTGGCGAGCGCCACGCAGGAGCCGGCGAGGAGAGCGTTGCGGATGAACTCCTGCGCGAGCATCAGCGTCTCACCATGCGTGCCGTCAAATAAACGACGAACGCCAGCGAGGTGATGGTGAAGCCGAGCGGCCAGTTGGTGAAGTAGGAGATGCCGAGCCCCAGCCATGTCACCGCTAACGCAAACGCCACACTGAGGGCGAGACCGATGGCGATGCGTGCAGTCAGTTGCTGTGCTGCAGCCGCAGGCGCGACGAGTAGGGCGAAGACCAGCAGCGCTCCGGTGATCTGCGCGGTAGCGGCCACGGCGAGCCCGAGGAGGAGGAGAAATACGACGGAGAGCACCCGCACGGGCACGCCGCGCGCGTCGGCGACGACCTCGTCAATGGAGGCCATGAGCAGCGGGCGACCGATGAACGCGAGCAGGGCGAGTACGCCCACGGCAACTACAAGCAGCGTAAGCACCTGCCCCGAGCTGATTCCTACGAAGGAGCCGAACAGCAGCGTTTCGAGATCCTCGAGCACGCCCCCGTAGACGCTCAGGAAGACAAACCCCAGCGCGAGCGCCCCGGCCTGCACGGCCCCGGTAGCGGCGGACTCCTGGGCGCGACTGCGCCGGCCACTTCCGCCGGCCCCCCAAGCCCGGCCCCCGCCGGCCCCCCAAGCCCGGCTACCACCGCCATCCCCCACGGCGATGGCCAGCGCGCCGGCGACGCAGAAGAGGTAGTAACCGGAAACGAACGGCCACCCCACAAGCGCAGCTAAGGCGGCACCGGGGAAGGACATGAGCGAGAGGGTGTGACCGGCGAAGCTCTGGCGGCGCAGGACCATGAGCCAGCCGGCGAGGGCGGCCATCACGGCGACAATCGTCCCGGCCTCGAGGGCGTTGACCATGAAGGGATAGCTGAGGAGCGCTTCGAGATCACTCAAGGGATTCACTGAAAAGCCGGGTTCCATGACCTACTCCAGGACGTGGCGTACCCTTTGGGGCACAGGTGGTCCGTGCGCGTGGTGACCCTCGGGGTGCCCGACGACGACGAGGCGCCCGCTGGAGGTGCGCAGGACCTCGATGGCCGTGCCGTAGAGCGCGCTGAGCGTCTCTGCGGTGATGACCTCCTCTGGCGTTCCCGCCACGGCCTGGCCGCCGGCGAGATAGAGGATGCGGTCGAGGTAGGGCAGCAGCGGGTTGACGTCGTGAGCGACGAGCAGCACGGCGACGCCCTCGCTGCGGCAGATGCGCTGGACCAAGGCGGTGACGGCCACCTGGTTGGGGATGTCGAGGCCGTCGAGGGGCTCGTCGAGGATCAGCAGGCGGGGGCGACGCACGAGCGCCTGGGCGATCAGTAGCCGCTGCTGCTCGCCGCCGGAGCATTCGCCAATGGCGCGCCCGGCGTACTCCTGCGCGCCGACCTGCGCGATGACCTCAGCGACGCGTTGGCGCGCGGCGCGTGCACGGTCCACCCACGGCCGTGGCCCGAAAGGCGGCGGCGGTAGACCCCAGCGGCTTCCATCGAGCCCGAGGCGCACGAGATCGATGCCGCGCACGCGCGTGGTCTCATCAAAGACGCGTCGCTGGGGCAGGTAGCCGATCGACTCGTTGTGCGCCCCGGGCGCGCCGCCGAGCACAGTAACGCTGCCGTGCGCGATCGGGAGCAGCCCAAGCAGAACTCGCAGCAGCGTGGACTTGCCCGAGCCGTTGGGGCCGAGCACAGCAACGAGCTCGCCGGGACGGGCGGCGAAGTCGACGCCACCCCAGATCTGGCGTCCGCCGATGCGCACGGCGGCGTCGCGCATCTCGACGGCCAGCTGGCCGTTCATCGCTGACACCGTCGCAACATATCATAAGACTGAGTCTCGTTCTTAGGCTTTGCTACCAGAGCATAAAGACGCGGCTGGGGGTCTTTATTTTTTAGTTTTTGATCGCGATCGTATTTACAGCGTATAGACCATTGCAATCAAAACTAAAAAAAACAACCCTCCCCCCCGCCTCTTTAGAAACCTAGCGACGCAGTTCCAGTTCGATCAGCTCTGCGCCCCCGGCGTGGTCGACCTGCAGGGTGGTGTGCTCGAGTGCGAAGCGCTCGCGGAGGAGCCCCTCAAGCTCGCGGCGCAGGGCGTGGCAGTCGGCGCCGGCCTGCACGAGGACGTGCGCGGAGAGGGCGGGGAAGCCCGAGGAGACCTCCCAGATGTGCAGGTCGTGGACCTCGACCACCTGCGGCCAGGCGGCGAGAGCGGGACCGATCTGCTGGGGATCGAGCCCCGGCGGCGCGGCCTCCATGAAGACGCGCCCGGAGTCACGTAGCAGCCGATACGCTGAGAGCCCCATCAGGCCCGCCACCACCAGCGAGGCGATGGGATCGGCGCGGTAAAAGCCGCTGAGCAGGATGACGACGCCGGCGATGGCGGTACCGATGAAGGCGAAGAGGTCGGTGAGGACGTGCTGGTAGACGCCCTCGATGTTGAGGCTCTGGCGCCCGGCGCCGGCGAGGGTGAGGCTGGCGAGGGCGTTGACGGCGATGCCGGCGAGGGCGACGCCCACCATCCACCAGGCGGAGACGGTCTGCGGCGAGATGAGGCGCTGGACGGCGGAGATGACGATCGCCACGGCGAGCACGAGCAGGGTGGCGCCGTTGACGGCGGCGGCGATGATCTCGATGCGCCGCCA
The DNA here is from genome assembly GCA_036561265.1 of Solirubrobacteraceae bacterium. Classification (GTDB taxonomy): domain Bacteria; phylum Actinomycetota; class Thermoleophilia; order Solirubrobacterales; family Solirubrobacteraceae; genus Palsa-744. The sequence goes on from DATBPO010000159.1 coordinate 4,506, forward strand.
GCCGAAGGTCATCGCCCCTGCAGCTGGGCGCCGCGCCATGCGCAGTGCGACCACGGAGAGCCCGATGGCAGCGGCGTCGGTGAGCATGTGCGCGGCGTCGGAGACGACGGCAAGGGAGTGGGCCAGAATGCCCACCGCCACCTCGAGCGCCATGAAGGCGAGGATCAACCCGAGCGCCAGCAGCAGGCGGCGCAGCGAGGTATCGCTATGTGCGCCGTGCGCGTGCGGGTGATGGCTGTGACTCACCCAGATGAATCTACGGCACCCGCACCCGGCCCAGCGGCGGCGCTCGTCACGGTGCGCCTGCGGCCAATCAGCAACACTGCAAGGATCGCGAGGATCACCACCACGAGAATGCCCCCGGCGATGTAGCGCAGGGTGTGGTGCACGGCGGGCTTGGCCTTGACCTTGGGCTTGAGCACGGCGACCGTGACGCCCTTGGCGGTGAGCGCCGCCGCCAGCTGGGGCTCATCGTGGGAGGGGTAGATGGCCAACACGTGACTGCCGTCCTTCAGCGTGATGCGCACACTGTGGGGCTTCTTGTTAAAGGTCACGGCACGGATCTTGCCAGCGACCAGCTGACGCTGAAACTGTTCGTAGCTCTCGTGGGTGTAGTGAATGACGGTCGTGGCACCCACGGCGCTCGCCACGGGCAGCGCCACCGGCGCGAGCACTAGGAAACATGCAAGCGCAGCGGCGAAACCTCTCAAAGTTCGGCTCATGGGCGCAAACCCTACCGGCGCGCCCCGACGTATGTCTCACCAACCTTGAGGACCGTCAGGCTGCGCGCGGGTGCCAGCCCCTGCCCTGCTTGGCAATCTTGCCTTCCTGGACGAGCTCGGGCAGGACGCGGTAGAGGTAGTTCTGCTTGATCCCCATGCGGTCGGCGAGCTCGGGGATCGTGACACCGGGGTGTTCGCGCACAATCCGTAGCGCCTCGGCAGCGCGCGTGCCGCTGCCTTTGGGACGACCGGCGCGGCGCGGTCCGCTGGGCCGCGAGGCGGACGCCTCCTCGTCCTGCGCCGGCTCGTCCTCGTTGCTAGAAACATGAGCTCCCTCGCTGCTGGTGGCAACGGCGCTGAGGGGGGCGCTGATGCGCGGGCGGCCAGGCCCACGACGCACCGGCGCTGGCGCGGGAGCGGGAGCGCCGGCGGAAGCGGGAGTAACGAGGGGCTCCTCCTCACCGTCCTGCGCTTCCTCCTCCTCGTCCTGCGAGATCACGCTCGCGGCGTTCGGCACTGCGTTTGGCACTGCATCGGGCACGCTCAGGACCGCGCCTGCAACGCTCGTTCCGTCGACTCCCCGCAGCGCCGCGGCAGCCGCCAGTAGGCGGTTGTATTCCTCGATCACCGGCTTGAGCTCGGCAAGCCGAAGGTCGATCTCATCGCGCTTTTCGTCAAGAAAGTCGGTCACGAACGCATCCTCTTCGCTTAGGGGTTGTGTGATCTGTTGGTGCGATTCAATCTTACACCAACCCCCCCGCATTGCCCATATACCCAGGGAGTTCACGCCAGCGAAACGCGCTCAGCGGGCGGATTAGCCTAGCGGACGGTTACCGACGCCGAAGGGCGGTGGCGACTGACCGGAAACAGCGCCACCGCCCTCGGCTGCACACGCGGCGCCCCGCCCGCCGCGTCATCCCATCGCGCTCAGGCCGCGTCGACCCATCGCGGCCTGGGCGCGACAGCTCTAGCGGCCGTTGACGCGCTCGTCCTCGCGTCGGTAGCCCAGGCGTGCGGAGATGCGGTCGGCCGCGGCAACCAGGTGCGGACCGAGGTGCTCCACCATCTCCTCCAGGGAGATCATCGAGCTGTGTGCCGACATGCTGACGGCGGCGACGACCTCGTGGGACTCTGAGCGCACGGGTGCAGCGATCGCATAGAGCTCAGGCGCGAGCTCCTGATCGTTGACCGCGAAGCCCTCCTCGCGGACGTGCTCGAGCTCTGAGCGCAGCGCGGATTTGCTGGTGAAGGTATTGGGACCCATCTTTGTGAGCTTCAGCTCTGAGAGCAGACTGCGCTGCTCCTCCTCGGGCAGGTGCGCCAGCAGCAGCTTGCCCATCGCGGTGCAGTAGGCCGGCAGCCGCGCACCCGGCGCGAGGTCGAGGTCGAGCTTGCCCTGCCCGCGGCGCGCGCTGCGCACGCGGTCGATGTAGACGATCTCGGGCCCGTCGAGCACCGACAGGCTCACCGTGTATGAGCTTTGCCGGCAGAGTTCCTCCAGGTAGGGTCGCGCGTGCTCGCGCAAGGCCGTGGAGTTCAGTGCAGACATGCCCAGATCGGTCACGCGCAGACCCAGGCGGTACTTGCGCGCGGCGCCCTGTTCCAGGTAGCCCAGCGCCACCAGAGTGGACATGTAGCGGTGGGTGGTGGAGCGCCTCATGCCGAGCTCGTCGGCTACCTCGGCGATCCCGCGAATCGGATGCTCGGGCGTGAAGCTCGAGAGGATCGCCAGGCCACGCTCAAGCGACTGCGAGTAGCGCGGTTCGCGCAGGCTGGGGATCGACCACGCCTCCCCTTCCGGCTCGGGCTCGTAGTAACTGACGACGCTTGCACTTCTCGTTGGCATGAATCCTCCCGCTGGGCCGGGGCCGCAAGAACGTACCCGGGCAATGACATTACGCAGACAGCTATCGTGACGACTCGGACATCCCGCGACTACTCTCATGAGAGTAAACGCGTTCGAACTATGTGCTCTTCGAACTTTTACCCGCAGAGCATTCGAAATAATCGTGCCCACCGAGCACGCCAACCACGCTCACGCAGCGCGCTGGCCGTAGGCGATGCGCCATACACGCAGCACGGGCAGCAGCAGGCGCACGAGGGAGCCGCCGGAGCGCACGAGGTCGTCTGTGTCGCGGTGCGCGGCCTGGGAGCGCGCGCTGTCCTTCGATAGATACATCGCCACCATGCAGGCCACGATCACCGCGTGCCGGTGCCCTGCGCGCAGCCCCTGCGCCTCGCTTGTGGCGCGCGCAACGATCTCGGCCAGGCGCACGATGGCCTCCCCACCGTCGACCTCCCCACCGTCGACCTCCCCACCCTCGTCCTCCCGGCCGTCGCGGTAGTGCGCGATATAGCTGTGCTCGCCGGCGGCAGCGTCCTCGAGGCGATCGGCATAGCTGTCGAGCATCGCCGTCGCCAGCGAGGCCCACGGCAGATAGGCGCCGTGCGCAGCCACGATGTCGCTCGGTTCGCACCGGGGCTCGGCCGCGAGGGCCAGCAGGACGTGGGGCACGAGCGAGGCACTCGCGGCAGCCGTCAACTCAAACCAGCTCAAGCCTCCCTCGGCCGGCGCGCCCTCAACTGATGCACCCTCAACCGACGCGCCCTCAACCGACGCGCATTCTGTCGGCGCGGGCGCGGCACTACGCTCCCGCTCGGCCCACTGTTTCAGTGCGCTGTCGCGGCCGGCAGGATCAGGGTGGTGGTTGATGCTCTGGATGGCGCAGCGCTCTGCCTCGGCCAGCACGCGCACGCGCACGTGCGCATAGGAGGGCAGCGCCGCGCACGCCACGCGGCAGGTCTCGGCGAGCAGGCGCAGGTAGCCGCCGTCGCCGGCGCAGAGATGGTGGCGGTAGTGGTCGGAGAGCGGGCCATCCGGGTCGAGCCCCTCGACGAGCGCAGCGTGCAGTCGACGGCCGTTGCGCTCGCCCCGGCTCGCCCCCCGCTCACTGGCGTTGTCCAGGAAGTCCCAGGCGGCCTGGTAGGCGACGAGCAGCGCGAGCAGCCGCGGGTGCCGGCGGCGGGGCAGCGTCCAGAACAGCGCGGCGCCGTCGGCGTGCCCGCGCTTGCTGGCGATCGCTGCGAGCGCGTCCTCACGTAGCGAAGCGTCAGGGATCGCACGCGCACGCCGACGCCAGGCAGCGACTTCGCGCGAGACGGCCGGCAGCCCCCACAGCAGCTCACGCCTAGCGGCACGTGCGAGCGCCCACACTTCTCTGCAGCGCAGAGGCGTTGGATCCATATCCCCTGGAGATCAATGTGCGCCTGCGAGCCTTGCGAGTCTACGTCGGCCATCGGCGGCAGCTCAGACCGGATAGGGACGTACGCTGGCGGCGCGATAGCCGGGTACGGCGACGATTGCGGCGGCCGCGCCGGCGACCAATGCGAAGCTGCCGAGGGCTGCCAGGAGGGCGAGCGAGTAGACGACCGGGAAGCCTGTCACCGCGAGCAGGTCGTGACTGAGCACGAGCTGGCCGTAGACGCCGAAGAGGGCGCCGATCGAGCAGCCGGCGCCGAGCAGCAGCGCGCTCTCGAGGATCAGCGAACGCCACAGCCCACGGGTGGGGAACCCTTCGAGCTTCATCCGCGCCAGCTGCGGCCGGCGCTGAGAGATCATCGCGCTCATCGCCGCCGCGATCGCCATGGCGCCTGCGATCAGCACGAGCATGGCGATCTGGCTGAGCCGTTCAAGACCTTTGCGGCTGGCTACACGCTGGCGGGCATCGCGCTGCAGCGCCGTTTCGACGGCCAGCCCCGAAGTGGGCCCGAGGGCGAGGCGGATCTCTTCGCGCACGGCCGCCGAGGACGCGCGCGAGGCGAGCATGATGTTGTAGGCGCTGGCGCTCTCGGCCCCCCAGCCACGCACGTAGTCGCGGGTGCTCAACACGATCGCCCCCGGCGGCCAGCCGAGGTTGGTGCTGAGTCCGGCGACCCGCAGCGTCTCGGGGTTCGGCGCGGGCAGCGTGAAGGACTCCCCCAGGTGCAGGTGGTGCTGATCGGCCACGACCTGCGAGACGACAGCCCAGCCGCCTGCCTGGAGCAGCGCCGTGGCACGCGCCACCCCGCCGCGCAGCAGCTGGCTTGGCGGGATCGGACTCGCGGCGGTGGAGGGCGGCGCCAGCACCCACAGACGGCGGTCGCCGTAGTCGAGGAAGCCGGCGTGATAGGAGCCGACGGCCCGCACTCCGGGCAGGTGTGAGAAGGCGTTTCCGGTGGCGCCTAGCAGCGGAATGGTTGCCAGCAGGTTCTGATCGCCTGGGGCGGCGACCCATACGTCGGCGACCGAGGTGACGTTCGTGAATAGGCGGTCGAGCCCCTGCTGCAGATTGCCGGTGGCGCCCTGGCTCGTCACGCCCGCGAAGACCGCAACGGCGCCGGTCGCGGCAATCGCCAGGGAGCGGGCCATCGTGGTGGGCGAGCGCAGCTCGATCGCCGCCAGGCGCGCCGAGCCCGAGCGCAGGCGGCGCTGCAGGCGGTCGAACAGCTCGACGATCGCGGCCAGCAGCAGGGGCAGGAGCAGCAGCAGCGCGAACACGAGGCTGACGATGCCGGCGATCGCGCCGGCCAGGCTGACCGTGCGTGAGAGCAGCGTCGCGGTGCTGAGCCCGAGCAGCGCCACACCGCCGGCGAGCAGCCACAGCATGCGTGGCGGGGCCCCGATGGACAGCGTCGCCGGCGCCTGGGCGCGCAGCGGGCGGGAGAAGATGTCGCGCAGCGGGGTCAGCACGCCGATGCACGCCGCCAGCATCCCGGCGGCGACGGCCAGCGCGATGCTCTGCCCGGTGACGATGCGCTGCGAGCCGACGGGAAAGGCGAAGGAGAGATACCCGGGGTTGGAGTGAAAGAGGGTGAGCGAGAGCACGTCGCCGAGCACCAGTCCCAACAGCGAGGCCACCCCACCCAGCACGATCGCGTCGAACAGCAGCGTCTTGATCGTCATCGAGCGGGTGGCGCCGTCACGGCGCAGGTCGCGCACGAGGCTGCGCCGCAGGGGCACCGTGAGCAGCATGGCGCAGTAGGCGAACATGAAGCCGACCAGCGCGCTGATCGCCGAGAACAGCGTGGTGGCCTGGTTGATCGGTCCGGCGGCCTCGCTGAAGAAGGCCGCGTCGGCACTGGCGGCCTGCACGTTCAGGTGTCCTGCGGCAAGCCGCCCTAGCCCTGCTTGCACCTCGGCGTCGCGGCCGGCCTGCGGGCGCACGAGGATGCGCGTGATGCGGCCTTGCATTGTGGCCACGCGCTGGACGTAGCTGAGCGGCGCCAGCGCCAGGGGGCTGTGCACGAGCCCGCCGATTTCCGCCACGCCGAGCTCGGCGCCCACGAGCACGTGCGTGCTGAGGGCACCAATCTGCAGGGTCACGGTCTGGAGCGGCGCCACGCCCGCGGCCTGGGCGACCGATGTGGGCAGCGCCAACGCCTGCTGGCTGGCGAGCTGCGAGGCGCTGAAGTGCCGCAGCAGCGGACCGGCGAGGTGCGCGTAGCGGGGGTCGCTGGCGATCAGGTCGACGGACTGCACGCCCTTGGGGCCCGTCACCTCGGCGCGCTCCTCGAGCACGGGCACGGCGGCCTGCACGCCGGGCAGGCGCTGCACCGCGCCGAGCAGCCGCTCGTCGAAGCCTCCCGGCTCGCGCGCGACCAGCTGCAGCCGCGACTCACCGACGATCCCGCCAGTCAGCGCGCGCACGGAGCCGTTGAGGCTGGTGCTGGCGACCTGCGAGGCGAACAGCAATGCCACACCAACGGCAATGCCGAGGATGGCGAAGAGCTCCTGCACGAGCACGACGCGCGCGCGCAGTCGCGCGCGATAGAGGCGCAGAATGCTCGACAGCCTCATCCTGCGAGAAAGCGCGGTGCGTCGGCGGACGCGGACACGGCGAACAGATGGTCGGGCTCGTACTCCACGAGCTGCCCGTCGCGCATGGCGTGCGCGCGATCGGCGAAGGCCGCCGCCTGCGGGTCGTGGGTGACCAGCAGGATCGCCACCTGGCGCTCGTGGCAGAGCTCGCGCAGGAGCCCCAGCACTTCGCGCCCGCGGCTGGTGTCGAGGTTCCCGGTGGGCTCGTCGGCGAGCACCAGCTTGGGATCGGTGGAGAGAGCGCGCGCGATCATCACGCGCTGGCGCTCACCCATCGACAGCTGATGGGGCCGATGGTCAAGGCGCTCGCCCAGACCCAGACGCTCGAGCAGTGGCTTGACGCGCCGCTCGGCGCCACGGGCATCTGTGAGCCACAGCTTCACGGCGGCGTTCTCGATCACGCGCGCGCCCGGCAGCAGGTCGAGCGACTGATCGACGTAGCCCAGCTCTTGCAGGCGGTAGCGCGCGGCGTCGTCGTCGGAGAGCCGTGAGACCTCGCGGCCGTTGACCAGCACGGCGCCGCTGTCGGGGCGCATCAACGCTGCGATCAGCATCAGCAGCGTCGTCTTGCCCGAGCCGCTTGGCCCGTACAGCGCAACCATCTCACCTGCTGCGATCGACAGCGACACGCCGTCGACGGCGCGCACTCGCTCACCGTCGCCCACCTGGTAGTGCTTGACGAGATCGCACGTCTGAAGCACCGTCTAGCGCCCCCCGGCCCACACCGCAGGCCAGCTGTTCGCGGCTTTTCCTCCGGCCCGCACTTCAGGCCAGCCGTTCACGGCGTTCCCCCCGACCTGCATGTTCAGGCCAGCCGTTCGCGGCTTGAGAGGTCGATTACATCGCCCTTGGCGCCGGGGGGATCGGGCTCGGCCGAGAGCTCGGGCGGCGGGCCGGACAGGCGACCGCCGGCGAGCGAGAAGATGCGGTCCGAGCGCAGCGCGGCGGAGACGTCCGAGACGGTCATCAGCACGCCGATCGCGGACTCGCTGGCAATCGAGCGCAACAGACCCATGAGCGTGTCGGTCTCGCGGATGCCGAGGATCATCGTCAGATCGTCGATCAGCAGCAGGCGGGGGCTGCGCACGATCGCGTGGGCGATCCCCACCAACCCCCGCTCGCCGTCGGAGAGGGTCTCCCAGCTCTGCGCGGCGCAGTCTGCCGCCCCCACGCGCTCCAGGGCCTGCGTGGCACGGGCGTAGGCGGCGCGGTCTCCGAGCGAGATCAATAGCGGCAGCGCGACGTAGTCGAGCACGCTCACGCGGCTCTCGGGGCCGGCGCTGTGCACCCAGCCGATCTGTTCGCCCAAGAGGCGCGAGAGCTGCGCATCGGAGAGGCCCGTCAGATCCCAGCCGTCGAAGCTGACGCAGCCGCTGTCGGGCAGCTCCATGCCGGCGGCGATCTTCAGGAGTGTGGTCTTGCCCGCGCCGCGCTGCCCCTGCACGGCCACGATCTCACCGGCGCTGAGCTGCAGCGAGGCGTCGCTCAGCACGCGCAGCTCGTGACGCCCGCGGCGGTAGCTACGACTGACACCCGTGAGCGAGAGCAGCGGGCCGGTCATCGCGCGCCCCACAGCGGGCGCTCGGCGTGGCGCTCGGCCTCCTCGCGCAGCGCCTCCAGGAAGATGCGCACGTCCTGCAGCCAGCGGATGCGGGCGTCCCAGAAGCCGGCCTCGGCGTGGTCGACGGCCATGTCCATCAGCCGTGCCCACTCGCGGCGGTGATCGACGCGCGCCACCTCGCGCAGGTTGCGCTGGAAGTCGCCCAGCATGGCCAGGCAGACCTGCTCCTCGCCCTGGATGATCTCGATCAGGCGGGGCAGCTCGTGGGGTTCGCAGAAGGCGATGCGCAGCTGCAGCTCCTCGCGCACGAGGGGCACCGATGAGGATGCCCGCAGCCACTCCCTGAAGTAGCTGACCCCCCGCTGGGTGGCCTCGTATTTGATGCGCCGCTGGCGCTCGGTGTCGGCGAGCTCGGGCTCCTCCTCGCCGACGACGCGGATCAGGTTGTCCTTCTCCAGGCGACCGAGTGCCTTGTAGATGCTGGACGCCACGAACTGGGCGGAGCCGAAGCGCTCCTTGACGCGCTGCTCGAGCTGGTAGCCGTAGCCGGGACGCTGGATCACGAGCCCCAGCACCGCCTTGCCCGCGGACATGTCTGATCCCCTTCTTGCCGCCATCCTCAGACCGTACCCAAAAACCCTGGCGGAGCCGGTCACGTGACCACCGCAACGAGCGGGTTTTCTAGATTGCAGTGCCTTTCCAAGTTTGCGACTTGCGCTCGAATCGATGCCGGCGTTTCCGACTGCTGTCTGCGTCGGGCGACCCCGTCGAGCGGCCCCCTCGATGCCGTCACGTACCTTTTACCGACTCAGGTCTCCTCACCCAGCGGGGCGCGCAGGAAGCGCAGCATCAGCCACACGCCGACGGCCAGCCAGATGGCCAGCGTGAAGAGGTCGCTGCCCTGCAGTCCGGCACCGGTGGTGTAGGGGTTGAAGGCGTGCTGGCTGGCGTCGGCCAGAGCGCGGATGGGGAAGAATTCGGCGATCTGCTGTAGCCAGTGCGGCATGCCGTTGGTGACGAAGAAGACGCCGGAGATGAAGGTCAGCGGCAGGATTGCGAAGTTGACGATCGGCGGCGCGGCCTCGGCGTTCTTGATGAAGCGCACGATGCCGACGCCCAGGGCGGTGAAGCAGGCCGCACCGAGGACCAGGGCGCAGAGCAGCCCGGGCAGCGTGGAGGTGCGTAGGTGCACGCCGTAGGCCACGACGCCGAGCGCGAGCGTGACGGCGGTCATGGCGGCGACGAGCAGAATGGTCGAGCCGATGCGCCCGGCCATGTAGGCCCAGCGCGGCAGCGGCGTACCCTGCATGCGCTTGAGCACGCCTTCGTCGCGCAGGATGGCGGTGCTGATGGCCATGTTGACGAAGGTCGTGGTGATGACGCCGTAGGCGAGGATGCCGGGGACAAAGAAGTCGTTCAATGGGAGGTTGTGCCCGCCGATCGTGACGCGCGCGCCGCTGTAGAGGCTGGCGAAGATGACAAGGAACATGATCGGAAAGAGGAAGGCGAAGAAGGCGCGCGTGCGGTTGCGCCAGAAGGCGCGCTGCTCGTAGCGCACCTGCCAGGCGGCGAGGGCGAGGTCGCGCCGCCAGGAGCGGTGGGCGGCGGTCGAGGCGCTCATCCCTGCCCCTCGGCGGTCAACTCCAGGTAGACGTCCTCGAGCGAGGGCTGCATGACCTGGAAGTGCTCGAGCTCGACGCCGGCCTGCAGCGCCCAGCTGGTGATGCGCTGCGTGGTGCGCACGCCCTCGTGACTACAGATGAGCACCCGCCCATTCTCCACGCGAGCCTGCGCCCCAGCGCCGACAACCTCTGAGACATCGGTGAGCGAAAGCCCGGAAGGAACCAGGAAGCTGATCTCAGCCGGCCGTAGCTCACGTCCCCCGAGCTCATCGGGCGGCCCGCTGGCGACGATCTCGCCGGCGCGCATGACGGCGACGCGGCTGGCGAGGTGCTGGGCCTCGTCCATGAAGTGGGTGGTGAGGAAGACGGTCTTGCCCAGATCGCAGAGCGAGCGGATGGTCGACCAGGCGTGGCGGCGGGCGGCGGGGTCAAAGCCGGTGGTGGGCTCGTCGAGGAAGACGAGGTCGGGGTCGCCGACGAGCGCGAGCGCGAGATCCAGGCGTCGGCGCTGCCCGCCGGAGAGCTGCTTGGCGCGGGTGTCGCGCTTCTCGGTGAGCTCCACGAGCTCGATCAGCTCGTCAATCGAACGGCGGCGCGAGTGGTAGCGCCCGTACATCTCAAGCAGCTCGGCGACGGTCAAATCAGCCTGCACGCCGCAGGACTGCAGCACGATCCCCACGCGCTCGCGCAACTCGCGCGGCCCCTGCGCGGGATCCATCCCCAGCACGCTCACGCTCCCCCCGCCGCGCTCGCGGTAACCCTCAAGAATCTCGGTAACGGTGGTCTTGCCGGCGCCGTTGGGACCGAGCAGACAGAACACCTCGCCGGCAGCCACCTCGAAGCTGACCCCGCGCACGGCCTCGACGGCCCCGTAGCTCTTGCGCAGGTCGTTGACTTCGATGGTGGCGCTCATCGACGCCAGGCTACAAGGGCGCGCCCGCGAAGGTGCCAAGAGCCCCTCTGCCACGACATCCCGCCTCCGAGCGTGCAGAGTGTATTGGCAACTTTTCTTGCCGTACGGCAACTAAACTTCTTGCTCATCAAGAATAGTTGCCAGCACCACGCTATAGTCTTCTCATGGATTTCCACCGCCCCATGAAGGCAGTTACGGCAACTCTGGACGCAGACGTACTCGCGGTGCTCTCGCGCGCGAACTCAGAACTGACGGGACGGGAAATCCAGCGGATGGCGGCTCACGGCTCCCATCAGGGGATCCGCAACGCGGCGGAGCGGCTGATGCGGCAGGGCGTGGTGCAGCGCCGGGTGGTGGGGACCGCCCACGTCTACCGGCTGAACCGCGATCACGTGGCGGCACAGTGGATCGAGGGATTGGCGAACCTGCCCGAACAGGTCATCAGCCGGCTGCGGAGCACGATCGAGACGTGGACCCAGCCCCCGGTGCTGGCCCTGCTGTTCGGCTCGGTGGCCACCGGAAAGGCGACATCCGAGAGCGATCTGGATCTGCTGATCGTGCGCCCCGCCGGATGCGATCCGGACACGCCGGCATGGCGAGAGCAGATCGCGGGCTTGGAAGAGCAGGCTACGGCTTGGACCGGCAACGATGCCAGGATCGTCGAATACAGCGAGGAGGATCTCGCGCGGGGCAGGAGCGAGCCGGTGTTGGAGGACGCGCTGCGAGACGGCATCGAGCTCCACGGCTCGCGACGCGTGCTGCGCCGACTCATAAGGGGCGCCAACACCCGATGACGCCAAGACTGCGCAAATGCGATGAGGCGACGATCGCGGGGCGCCTTCGCAAAGCCGAGCAGTTCATGGAAGGCGGGGAGACGATCCGCGAGTTCGCCGCGACGGAGGGCGATATTGGAGATGCCTATGTCACCCTCTGCATCCACGCCGGGATCGCAGCGGCCGACGTGATCTGCTGCATTGCGCTTGGCGCGCACGCCCAGGGTGAAAACCACAGCGAGGCCGTAGCCCACCTTTCAAGCGTACGACCCGACGGCAAAAGCCTGGGCAACTCGCTGCGAACGCTGCTGATGATGAAGACCCACGCCGGATACAGCCACCAGCAAGTAAACGCCGCAGATCGCAAGCGAGCCCAGCGCGCCGCGGACAAGCTGCTGGCCGCCGCCCGCCAGCGCCGCATCAGCGGGTAACCCACATCACGCCGTGCCGGGTTCATCGCTCGATTTGTTCTCAGATCTGATAACATACACCGCGTATGGAGCCTTCATTGGAAGAGGTCCTGGAAAAGGCCGCGCTTCTGCAGGAGATGGTCCCCGGCGCTGTGCTGGTCGGTGGATCGGCGGCGGCGCTTCACGCCCACCACCGGCAGTCGCTCGACAACGACCACGTCGTCGCGGATCTCGCCGAGCGCTTCGACTCGATCCTGGAGAACCTGGAAGCGCTGGGGGATTGGTCGACGGCCAGGGTCCAGCCCGGGAAGATCATCCTGGGCGAGCTTGGCGGCATCGAAACGGGAGTGCGCCAAATGCTGCGCAGCCGGCCGCTGGAGAGCACCGAGATCGAGGTGCAGGGCAAGCCGCTGCTCATTCCGACGGCGGCGGAGATCCTGCGGATCAAGGCGTGGCTCGCGCTGAGCCGCAACCAGACTCGCGACTACCTCGATATCGCGGCGCTCGCGGAGCGCATCGGACTCGACGAGGCGGCCGCCATCCTGCGCGGCATGGATGACTACTACGCCGATGTAAACCGCCGGCCGGAGGCCGTGGCCACGCAGCTCATCAAGCAGCTGGCGGACCCGCGACCGCGGGACGCCGAGGTCACCACGCAGCTGGCGGGCTACAAGGCTTTGGACCCCCGCTGGCAGGAGTGGTCCGCGGTCAGGGCGCTGCTTGCGGACCTCGCACAGAGAATGGTGCTTTGAATGACGGTGCGCTTTCGCAACCTCGACTTCGACCAGGCGGCGCCGCTGGATGAGTGGCCGGCAGAGGCGATCGAGACGGTCATCGACCGCGGGATGCTGTCGGATTGGCGTCGTCTGGCGGAGGCGATCCGCCAGAACCCCTGGGGTCCCGCGGCGCGCACCGCCGAGACCGTGGTCGCGTGGGGTGAGCACTACGGCGTGGACGCGCTGATAGCGAACGTGATCCGGCACGCCCGCGAAGACGTGGCCTTGAAGGGCCGAGCGGCGTACGCGGCCCAAATTCGCTCCTGGCGCGCGCAGACAGGAATGACACTGCGCCAGTTCGCACGGGCGGCCGGCACCTCGGCGTCGCGCCTGTCCGACTACGAGCACGCCAAGGTCGCTCCAACCACAGACGTCCTCGGTCGCCTCCACCACGTTGCAGCTAGCGCGCCCGAGAGTTGTATCCCCGGCTGAGCGTACGCTCTGTCGTATGCAGAGTTCGCTCTCGACACACAGCCATACCGACGGTGCTACCATAGGTGACGTGACGAAGATCAGCATCAGCATGGAGGACGACCTCTACCGTCGGGTCCGCGCCGCGGCCGGTCGCGACGGCGTCTCGGGGTGGCTGGCAGGCGCTGCGAGCGCGCGCCTGCGGGCGGATTCCCTACGGGCGGTGTCCGCGGAGATCGCGCAGGCGACGGGCGGCCCGTATACCGCACAGGAGCTGAGCGAGGCCCGCAAATGGCTGCCCTCGTCTTCGACGCCGGCGGCTTGATCGCCCTGGATCGGGGCAGCCGCGAGCTCGGCGCGCTCCTCGCGCTCGCCGCTGAAACCGGGGTCGAGGCGGTCACGTCCTGTGCGTGCGTAGCCCAAGCGTGGCGAGATCCCGCCCGCCAGGCCAGGCTCGCGCGCGCGCTCGCGGGCTTCATCGAGCACTCGCTCGGTCCCTCCACATCCCGCAGTGCGGGACTGCTGCTGGCAAATGCCCACAGATCTGACATCGCCGACGCCGCGCTGGCACTCGTCGTGCAGGACGGCGACACGGTCTTGACGAGCGACCCGAGGGACATCGAGCACCTGCTCAAAGCAGCCGGCAGACGGGCGCGCGTGCGCCAGGTCTAACTGGAGTCGCGCGAAGCCGTCTGCACCCGGATAGCGCGCTCGACGTCAAGCCCGCGGGCGGTGAGCACCCAAGCATTGGGGGCGCCCTTGGCGTGCCCGACCCCGTCATTACGCACCAAGCCAAGACTCTCAAGCCGCGTAAGCAGCTTCGAAACC
>DATBPO010000160.1:0-9721 GCA_036561265.1 Solirubrobacteraceae bacterium
GAGCCCTCGACTTCGTCTTCATCGACCACGACAAGAGTGCCTACCTGCCCGACCTCCAGCGCATCCTCGGGGAGCGCTGGCTCCATCCCGCGTCGCTCGTCGTGGCCGACAACGTCAAGTTCCCCGGCGCACCCGAGTACAGGGCCCACCTCAAAGCGGCCGAGGGCAAGACCTGGCGCACAATCGAGCACCACACACACGTCGAGTACCAGTCGCTCCTCAAAGATCTCGTACTGGAGTCCCAGTACCTGGGCCAGCCCACCTAACCCTCGCCAGAACCCCAGCCCGGTGCCCGCCCGATGAGCCGAGGCCCGCCGGCGTGGTCTACGTTGCGCTGCCCTTCGCCCAAGCCACGATCTCCCGTGAGCCATCAACGACACTGCCATCGTCGAGCACGAGCGTTGGCACCATCCGGTTGCCCGTCAGCTCCTCCACCTCGCGCCGGCCACGCGTGCGGTTGAAGACACCCGGCAGAACTCCCAACCCGTAGGACTTCACCACCTCAGGCTCGTATCCCGCCTCTCGCAGCGCGTCATACGCATTAGCGCACGGATGGCCGCCCGGTCGTGGCGTCGAGAACGTGCCATAACAGACATAGAGCTTCATCACCCGATCATACCCCCACAGGCTCGCCGCTCGTCAAGTCTGTGCACCCTAGCTCGATCCCACGCGAAGAACCCACCCTCGAGATGACAACCCGCCTCGAGCAGCGCGTATCGCCCGACCAGCGCGGGAACATAAAGCTGTAAACCACGAGCGTATCCCTGCCCTCCCCAAAGAGCTCAGAGAACCTCACCTCGCCGCCGCCCTCTGCGACCTCCTCAAAACAGTAATCCTCCGGCACAGGCCCACCCAGGGGCAGCGCACGCCGTTTGGCCGCCACCGCCCCCGTGCGCCGGCGCAGGTCGATCTCGGCCTCAAGCAACTCTTCGCGCGCCCGCCTGTACTCCTCGCTCTCGCCCGAAAACCGGACCATGTGCAGCGGCTCAGTCATTCCCGTCGCCTCCTTTGTGGTGAGCAGCTCAGCAAGTCCCGCGAGCTTTGTCCGTCCATCCGCCGATGGTAGCCCCGATCTCGCATATCCCGCAAGGTCCATGCTGTAGGCTGCCCCCTACTCGCAGCAGGTCGGAGCGTCGCCGAGGAGCGCAGCATGAGTGATTTCTTGGAAGAGGCTGAGCGAGCCGCACTGCGCGGTGTGGCACACCTGCTGCCCGCAAAGTGGCGGCAGATGATCGACATCGTCGCCGCGCCACTCCCGCCCACACCGTCCGACACCCTCCCCGCGCCGCAGGACCCGGCCGCCGCGCGCCTCGATCAGATCGAGCACATCGTCGTCGTCATGCTCGAGAACCGCTCCTTCGATCACATCCTCGGCTACCTCTCACTGCCCACCGCCCTCGGCGGCAAGGCCCGCACGGACATCGACGGGCTCACTGGGCCCGCCGCCAACTTCAACGCCCACGCCGGCACCAACTATCCCATCCACCACCTCGCCGCCACGATGTTCAAAGGGGAGGCCGAAGACCCCGACCACTCAGGCGCCTCCGTCGATCAGCAGCTACGCGACGGCGGCCAGGGCTTCGTCAGCAACTACGCCCGCATCTCCCAGCAGCGCGCCGCACAGCTCAAAGTGCCCCTGCCCGACCCCGGTCTCGTGATGGGCTACTACACGGCCGATGACCTGCCCGTCTACGACCACCTCGCCGCCGAGTACTGCGTCGTTGACAGATGGTTCAGCTCGGTGCCCGGAGCAACCTGGCCCAACCGCCTCTACTCGATCGCCGGGCGCTCCGCCGGCTGTCGCGACGACGCATCGCCGCCCATCTACGCCCTGCCCAGCTTCCCCCGCCACCTCGACGAACACCACGTCGACTGGCGCTGGTACTCCTTCGACCCCGCCACCCTGCGCGCCGTCGATCCCCAGTACCGCCTCAGCAACCACCAGCGCTTCGCCTTTCTGGACTCCCGCACCCTCAGCACGCTTGAACGCGCCGTCGGCGACCTAACCGAGGAAGGCCCCTCGTTCCTCGATGACCTCGCCGCCGGCAACCTGCCCCAGGTCAGCTGGATCGACCCCCGCTTCAAGGATCTCCGCGTCCTCGGCCCCGACTCAAACGACGACCATCCCCCCAGCGACGTCATCGCCGGTCAGGATCTGATCCTCACCATCTACCACGCCCTCAGCTCCGCACCCACCTGGCCAAAGACACTGCTCATCCTCACCTACGACGAGCACGGCGGGTTCTACGACCACGTCGCCCCACCCGCCGCCGTAGACGACGATCCCCACTTCCGCCGCCTCGGCGTCCGCGTGCCCGCACTCGTCATCTCCCCCTTCGTAACCGCCGGCTCCTCCTCCTCGCAGCTGGCGCCCGACATCCACTTCGACCACACCTCCATCATCAAGACCATCCTCACGCGCTTCTGCCGGGCCAACGGGCAGATCCCCGCACTCAGCGCGCGCGTCGCCGCCGCCCAGCACCTCGGACACCTCCTCAACGACCCCGCCGCGCCCCCCCGCGGCGCCACAGTCGCCGACCACAGCGCCCTCGCGCAGCAGATGCTCGCCTGGCGCCACGGCCTAGCGCAGGCCCGCTTCACCGATCCCATCGCCACCAGCGGGCCGCCCCGGCACCTCACCGACTTCCAGACCGGCTTCTACGACATGGCCCGCCTGCTCCGCCACGCCGGGCTTCCCGGCGGGCATCCCTGAGCCTCGGCATCCTCGCCCCCGATCTGCCACGCCACGCCGGGCTTCCCGGCGGGCATCCCTGAGCCTCAGCATCCACGCCCCCGATCTGCCACGATCCCTGATTCCCCGTCCGCCTAAGGAGAGCCCATGCCCGAGTACGCACCCGGAACGCCGTCCTGGATCGAACTTTCCTCGCCAGACACCGACGCCGCCGCGGCCTTCTACGGCCAGCTCATGGGCTGGAGCGCCACCGAGCCCGGGCCCGCCGACACCGGCGGCTACCGCATGTTCCAGCAGGGCGAGCACAACATCGCCGGGCTCATGGGCATCATGCAGGAGGGTCAGCCCACCGCCTGGTCGACCTACATCAGCGTCGCCGACGCCGACGACACCGCAGCCAAGGTCAAGGCCGCCGGCGGCAGCGTCATCGTCGAGCCCATGGACGTCATGGACATCGGGCGCATGGCCTTCTTCGCCGACCCCACCGGCGCCGTCTTCGGCGTCTGGCAGCCCAAAACCTTCACCGGCGCCGACCTCGTCAACGAGCCCACCTCGCTCTGCTGGAACGAGGTCTACACCCGCGACGCCGACGCCAACAAGGCCTTCTACCCCGCCGTCTTCGGCTGGGTTGCAGGTAGCCCAGCGTTTGCCGGCGCGCCTGCCACCTACACCGTCTGGGAACTCGACGGCAAGCCCGTCGGCGGCATGATGCGGATGACCGACGAGTACTTCCCCGCCGAGGTCCCCCCGCACTGGAGCGTCTGCTTCGCGGTCGCCGACTGCGACGGCGTTGTCGCCAAGGCCAGCCAGCTCGGGGCGCGCATCACCTCCCAGCCAGTCGCCATGCCCATCGGGCGCTTCGCCAGCATCATCGACCCCCAAGGCGCCTCCTTCACCGTCATGCAGCCGGCTTCCTCTGCCTGAGCCTTAGGGGCTCTGCTGCCAGGGGCTCTGCTGTCGCTCCGCCGGTCGCGGGACGCTTCAGGCGCTCTGCTGTCGCTCAGCCGGGCGCGGGCCGCTGCACATCACGCGCAGCCACACAATCCGGCCCTCCTCCTCGCGCACATACGCCTGCTGCTCGTAGAGGAACCCGCCCTCCTTGTCGCTGCCCCGCACGCGCCAGCCCACGCGTGTCGTGTCCGCCACCGCGCTCGCCTCCGTCCGCTCCACGCTCTCCACATCCCTCTCCGGATGCTCAAACCACGCCCGCAAGACCTCCTCCACACCCTCCGGGCCATCCGCCTCCCACACCCGCTTCGGCGTCATCGCGCGGAAGTCGATCGCCGGATGTAGCAGGCCACAGGCCCCAGCGAAGTCTCCCGCGACCACCGCCTCGACAAACCCTCCCGTGACACTCTCGTGCGCAACGGTCATGCTCGCAGTCTTGCACACACTCAGCCGCGTCAGCCGCGCATCTGCCTCACCCGGCTGCGCACGAACCCCGGCCATATCCGCGGCCGCCGCGCCAGCGTCAGCATCAGCGGCAGCGAGTCAAAGTACGTAAACCGCTCGCTCGCCAGGCCCTCCGCATTCAGCACAAAACGGTCGACCGACTCCCACGCAATCGGCGCTCCCCCCGCCGTCCCACGCACCGTGAACTCGATCAGGACCCCATCACTCGTCGTGCCCCAGCGATGCACCTCCGCAGTCATATCCGGGATCAGCTCGAACAGGTCCGCGAACACGCGCTTGCCCGCCTCCAGCCCCACCGTCGTCGGCACCATCGGCGCCGACAAGCGAGCCTCCGGGGCCAGCACCCTATCCAGCCGCTCCACCGCCGGCGCCCGCCAGAACTCGCTGAAGCGCTCTACGAAGTCCGCCGCCATACCCTCGTCCACCCCACCACCTTAGCCTGCCCCACACCACCAACCGCTTGCTACAGTCCGCTCGTGCTGGCCTACCTCCGACGCCACCACATGGGCGTCCTCGCACTGTTCGTAGCACTCGGCGGCACCTCCTACGCCGCAACCCAGCTGCCTCATAACAGCGTCAACACACCACAGATTCGCAATGGGGCAGTCACTGCCGCCAAGCTCCACAACGGAGCCATCACGCCCGCCAAGCTCTCACCTGCGCTCAGGGCGCGACTGCGGGGCAACTCGCCGACAGGAACAGCGCCGTCAGGGACAGCGCCCCCGGCGCCACCGGCCGGCCCCCCGGCCTGGAGAGACCCCACGATCCTCACCGCCATCAGCTCCGCCGGACAGACCGTCGTCAGCCAGAAGGTCATAACCGTCCCCGTCACCGCCCCCTGGGTCGACACCGGCCTGTCGATCGCCGGCAGCCAGCACCTGTGGGCCGACACCCGCTCCGACGGGCACTGGACCGGCAACCCCCAGTTCTTCCCCTACTCCGACGCCAACGGCCTAGGCCCCTCCGTCTACCAAAACTGCTGGAAGATCGACAGCAGCGCCCCCGTCGAGTCGCTCATCGGCTTCATCGGCAGCTCGCCCCGCAACGTCCCCGAAGGATGTCGCGGCGGCACCACCGATCCCGGGTTCGTCGCCATCGGCAACACGCTCACTAACTTCCCGCCCACCACCACCGGTGAGATCTGGCTCCGCACCAACGACAACACCAACCACATCTCAAACATCGGCCAGCAGATCGTCAAGGTCCTCCTCACCACGCCCTGACCGCGCCCTGACCGCCACCGGAAGCGAAGGCCCCGCCGTTTGGATCCGGACTCCTACGCCGCCGCAACCGCCCCAAGCCATATCCTCTCCACGTGCAGCTCACAAGCGAATGGCTTGACTACGACATCTCCGCCGGCCCCGTCGCCGCCTACCTCGCCCGGCCCACCGCCTTCACCGCGCCGCTGCCCGGCGTCCTCGTCATCCAGGAGGTCTGGGGCGTCGATCAGCACATCTGCGATCTCGTCGAGCGCTTCGCCACCGCCGGCTACATCGCCCTCGCCCCCGACCTCTACTCCGCCGGCGGCGGGCGCCCGGCCGTGCTCGCCCCCGAGCGCGTAGCGGCCGGCAAGGAGTTTCTCAACACCCTCCCCACCGGCGAATGGATGGCCGTCCTCAGCGACGAGCACCGTCGCGCCGAGGCCCTCAGCGTGCTCTCACCCCCGCAGGCCAGCGAGATCACCGAGACCCTCACCGCCCTCTTCAGCGCCGCCGGCGGCGACACCGACCGCCACCTAACCGTCCTGCGCGCCGCCCACGCCTTCCTGCGCGCCCACCCCGCCTGCCACGAGCACCCCATCGGCTCCGTCGGCTTCTGCCTCGGTGGCGCCCTCTCCGCCCTCCTCGCCTGCCACGAGCCCCTGCTTGCCGCCGCCGTCATCTTCTACGGCTCCTCGCCCTCCGCCGAGCACGTTGCCTCTATACGTTGCCCCCTCCGCGGCTTCTACGGGCACGACGATCCCCGCATCGTCTCCGGACTACCCGCCTTCGAGGCCGCGCTCGCAGAGGCCGGCATCGACCATCATCTGCGCATCTACCCCGACACCGGCCACGCCTTCTTCAACGACACCCGCCCCAGCCACCGCCCCCACGCCGCCCGCGACGCCTGGGCGCGCACCCTCGCCTTCTTCGCCGACACCCTCGCGCCCGCGACAACCGTCGCCCTCGACGAGGGGGCCCCAGGCGGCTGACAAGCGCCCGCCCTTCCGCTCGCCCGCGGCCCCCCGGCACGCCCGCCGCCAGGCCCACCGCGCGCGAGCGTGCCCCGTGGTCAGGAGCCAGCCCACCGCGCGCGGCCCACACCGGGCCGGCCCTGCCGGCCCTCCTCCCCCTCCTCTACTCCGTCTCCGGTGCCAGCCGCGGTGGCAACGACGGCTCCACCCGCAGCAACCGCGCCGGCAGATGCGGCAGCCACCAGTTCCAGCGGCCAAACAGCGAGATCACCGCCGGTACCAGCAGCGCCCGGATGATCGTCGCGTCCAGCAGGATGCCCGCCGCCAGGCCCGTCGCCAGCACCTTGATTTCCGTCTCCGGGCCCGAGGCCAGCGACACGAACGCCAGGAATAGGATTAATGCCGCACTCGTGACCAGGCGGCCCGTGCGTCCGATCCCGCGGATCACGGCCGTATCCGTCGAGCCCGTCGCGTCGTACTCCTCGCGCATCCGCGACAATATGAATACCTCGTAATCCATCGACAGTCCGAACAGGAACGCGAACATCATCAGCGGTATCCACGCCGTCACCGAGCCCGTCGCCGCGATGCCCCAGATAAAGCTCGACCCGTGGCCCTGCTGCCACACCAGCTCCAGCACGCCCCACGCCGCCGCCACGCTGATGATGTTCAACACCACCGCCTTCAGCGGCAGCAGCAGAGAGCGGAACGCCCGCGCCAGCAGGATGAACGTAATCAGTGCGATCAGCGCGATCATCAGCGGGAAGTTGCCATACACCGCTTCGATGAAGTCCTCGTTCTGCGCCGCCAGACCGCCCAGCCGCACTTCATCGCCGCTCGCGTGCACCGCCCCGCGCACGTCATCGAGCGTTTCCCGGCCGCTCGAGCTCGAACCATCGGGTACCGAGAACGCATCCACCACCGCCGCGCCCCTGCTTCGCCACTCTGCCGATTCCGGTGCCACCGCGCCCTGCACATTCTTCACCGACGCCAGCGCCTTCGCCACCGCCTCCGGCGACGCTCCGCCTTCCACCAACGCCTCATTCGGCAGCAGCGCCCCGCTGCCGATGCCCGAGGACTCAAGCGCCAACAACCCCGTCTTCGCGTCGCCCTGCTTGGCGATCGTATTCACGTTCGGCAGCCCCGGCTGCAGGTTGCTCGCCGCCAGCACCAACGCCGCCAGCACCAGCGCCGCCCCAATCGCCGCCAGCCAGCGCCGGCGCACCACCAGCTCCGCCCACCGCGTCCACGAGCGGCTCGCCTGATCGTCGTTGCGCACATGCGGCCAATCCAGCCGCGGCCCCCACTTGCTCAAGATCACCGGCAGCAGCGTGCACGCCACGATCACGCTGATCAGCGGAATCAGCATCCCGCCGTAGCCCACCGAGCGCAGGAACGGCAGCGGCAACGCCACCAGCGCCAGCAGCCCAATCGCCACCGTCGACCCGCTAAACACCACCGCCCGGCCCGCCGTCTCCATCGCCCTCTGCACCGCCGCCTCGCCCTCCAAGCCGTGCGCCCGCTCCTCGCGCCAGCGCACCACCACGATCAGCGCATAGTCGATCGACACCCCCAGGCCGATCAGCGCCACCAGGAACTGCACGATCGGTGAGACTTCCGTCACCGTCGTCAGGCCCCACACCACCAAGAACGTCGTCACGATCGACACGATCGCCATCATGATCGGCACGATCGCCAGGAACGAGCCGAACACGAACGCCAGCACCAGCAGCGCCCCCAGGCCGCCCAGCATCGCCTCCACGAACACCCCCGGGCCGTTGCCCCCGCCGCTCTGCACCGACAGCGCATCAAAGCCCGTCACGTGCACCGCCGCGCCCGCCACCGTCGCCCCAGCCAGCGCCCTGCTCGCCTTCTTCGCCGCTTCCGGGTTATCGCCAAACGGCTGATTCGGGTCCGGCGGCGGATACGCCACGATGAACGTCGTGCGGCCGTCCTTCGACACGAACGCCGCGTTGTGCGTGCTCGCGTACCCCGCCTCGCGCGTGCCCGGCAGCGTGCGCTCCATCCGCGCTTCAAGCGCGCGTAATTCCGCCTGCACCTTCGGCGAGCTCGCCCTCGCGCCAGCCGGCAGCGTCACCACCGGCTCCAGCGGCGCGCTGTTCCCGCCCGTCCCATGGAAGTCCTTTGCGATCTGCTGGTTCGTTACCCAGCCCTCCTTGCCCGGCACCGAGAACTTCTGCTTCAACGACTTCGTCGCCGATCCCGCCGACGCCATCCCGACCAGCGTCACCACTAGCCAGAACACCACAACTATGCGCTTATGCGCCAGAACCCATCGGGTCAACGGTGCCATTTCCAGTCTCCTTGTCTCGATTGGGGGAAGAGGGGCCCGGCTCCCCGGCCTTCGGCCGGCTGCGCCACCCTCTCTGCCGGCAGGCCGGCGTCTATCCACGAACTACGCCTAAGACCGCCCTCCACCCTGAAACTCATCGCTGCACCCTCGCCCACTGCCATGTTACCGTCGCCCCATGATCGGCAGCGTCGACTACGAGCGCCACGGGAGCACCTACGCGCGCCACCGCCAGCCCGACCCCCGCATCGCCGCGCGCATCCACACCGCCCTCGGCGACGCCCGCACGGTACTCAACGTCGGCGCCGGCGCCGGCTCCTATGAGCCCTCAGACCGCTGGGTGCTCGCCGTCGAGCCATCCGCCACCATGCGCGCCCAGCGCCCCCGCGGCGGCGCGCCCGCGCTGGCGGCCAGTGCCGAGTCGCTGCCCTTCGACGACGACGTCTTCGACGCCGCCATGGCCTGCGTCACCATCCACCACTGGGATTCCCCCCGCGCCGGTTTGCAAGAGCTCCGCCGCGTCGCCCGTGGGCCCGTCGTCGTCTTCACCTTCGAGCTGTCCTGCCTCCCCGCCTGGCAGCTTCACTACCTGCGCGAGGGCGTCGCTCGTGAGCTCCCCCGCTTTCCCGCCATCGCCGACGTCGCCGCCGCGCTCGGCGGGCACACCCGCATCGAGCACATCCCCACCCCCGGCGACTGCCACGACGGTTTCTTCGAGGCCTTCTGGCGGCGCCCCGAGGCGCTCCTCGACCCCGACGTCCGCAGCGCCCAGTCCGTCTGGGCTCTTCTCGAGCCCAGTGTCGAGCAGCGCATCGTCGAGCGTCTCGCCCGCGGTCTTGACTCCGGAGCCTGGGATGCCGAGCACGGGCACCTGCGCCAGCTCGACAGCCTCGACGGCGCCCTGCGCCTCGTCATCTCAGAGGCCGCAGAGGCTGGGCAGCCCGTGACGGGGACGTAAAGTAAGGGAGCGGGTTGGAGTCAAAGAGCGGGTTGGGGTCCGTCTTTTTTCGTCCCTGCGTACTTTCCCAGCCAGTGGCCAGGATGTAAAGAGGGGAGAGAGGGGAGGGAGGGGACTGGTTTTCTTTCCTACGTACCTTCAGCACCATTGGTGGGAATGTAAAGCTGGGGGATC
>DATBPO010000161.1:0-3394 GCA_036561265.1 Solirubrobacteraceae bacterium
ACATGCCATTGGCAAAACGGAACGCCATCATGTTCTGCACCGTCTCCTTGCCCAAGTAGTGGTCGATGCGGAAGATCTGCGTCTCCTCGAACACCCCCAGCACCCGGCGGTTGAGCTCCTGCGCCTCCTCCAGCGACGTCCCGAACGGCTTCTCAATCACCACCCGCACCTCCGCGCCCTCCCGCGCGTTCAGGCCCTCTGCCCCCAGCGCCTCCACGATCACCGGAAAGAACGCCGGCGCCGTCGACAGATAGAACGCCCGGTTCAGCGGTGCCCCCGCCTCCTCATCGAACGCCTCCAGCGTCTTCGCCAGCTCTCCATACATCGACGCTTCATCGAACAGGCCGGCCACGTAGCGCACGTCTTCCAGCAGACGCTTCAGCACGTCCTCATCAGGCGTCCGCCGCGAGAAGTGCCTTATCGCCGCTTCGCACTCCGCCCGATACTCCTCGTGCGCCTTCTCGCCGCGTGAGACTCCGATCAGGTGAAAGCGCTCCGGCAGGCCGCCCTCGTGCGCCAGGTTGTACAGCGCCGGCAGCAGCTTGCGCTGCGCCAGATCCCCCGTCGCCCCGAAGATCGTCAGCGTCGTCGCCGCCACCGGCAGGCGCTCCAAGCCTTCCACCAGCGGGTTCTCCGCTTCCGCCGCGGCGCCTGCCTGCTGCTGCTGCGCGGTCGCCATTTCAGCGCCTCGTTTCCGCTGCGCAGTATCCCGGCTGCTGAGCGCTCGTCATCTCAGCGTCTCACTTCCGCTTCGCCTTGTTCACCGCGTGCCCGCCGAACTGATTGCGCAGCGCAGCCAGCACCCTGTGCGTGAAATCGCCATTCCCGCGCGAGTACAACCGTGCATACAGCGCCGCGGTTATCGCCGGCGTCGGCACGTCTCTTGCCGTCGCCTCCTCGATCGTCCACCGGCCCTCGCCCGAATCGTTCGCATAGCCCTCGATCCCCGCCAGCTCGTTGCCCTCCTCCTCAAACGCCCTCGCCGCCAGCTCACACAGCCACGACCGCACCACCGAGCCCTGGCCCCACAGGTGCGCGATCTTCGCGTTATCCAGCGCGTACTCGCTCTTGTCGAACAGGTCAAAGCCCTCCGCATAAGACTGCATCAGCCCATACTCAACGCCGTTATGCACCATCTTCACGAAGTGCCCCGCCCCCACCGGCCCGAAGTGCATCCAGCCCCGCGGGCCGATCGACTCCACGCTCAGCTCATTCGTCTCCGGCGCCAGCACATCCAGGATCGGCGTCAACCGCTTCACCGCCTTCACCGGGCCGCCCACCATCATGCAGTACCCCACTTCAAGGCCCCACACGCCGCCTGACGTGCCCACATCCAGGTAGTGGATGCCCTTGCTCTTCAGTTCCCCCGCCCTGCGCTTATCGTCCGTCCACTTCGAGTTCCCCCCATCCACGATCGCATCGTCTTTGTCCATCAACTTCGCCAGCCGCTCCACCGTCTGCTGCGTCGGCGCCCCCGCCGGCACCATGATCCACACCAGCCGCGGCGGCTTCAGTTTCTTGACCAGATCGGCTAACGAGTTCGCGCCTACCGCGCCGTGCTTCACCGCCTGCTTCACCGCGTCCTTGTCGAAGTCAAACGCCACCACCTCGTGCTCCGAATCCCGCCGGATCCGGTGCACCATGTTCCCACCCATCTTGCCCAGCCCCACAAACCCGATCTGCATGACGATGCCTCCTGAATTGGGACGGCTCTTCGATCGTGCTGGATCGTAGCCGCTTCCATCTTCGCGCTTCGTGTAGCTTTACCGCCGTGGCACCGGACCCGACACTGAAGCGGCCGGATCGCAACCTCGCGCTTGAGCTCGTGCGCGTCACCGAGGCCGCCGCGCTTGCCTGCGCGCCGCTCGTCGGCAGAGGGGACAAGCTGGCCGCCGATCAGGCCGCCGTCGACGGCATGCACTACGCGCTGCAGTCGATTCAGATGGATGGGGTCGTCGTCATCGGCGAGGGCGAGAAGGACGAGGCCCCCATGCTCGCCAACGGTGAGCACATCGGCGACGGCTCGCCGCCCGAGGTCGACATCGCCGTCGATCCCCTCGAGGGGACCACCCTCGCCGCGCACGGCATGCCCGCCGCGCTTGCCGTCATCGCGCTCTCAGCCCGCGGCACCATGTTCGATCCCGGACCCTGCGTCTACATGGAGAAGCTCGCCGGCTCGCCCGAAATCGCCGATCTCCTCGATCTCGACCGGCCCATCGCCGAGACCCTGCGCCTCATCGCCGAGCGCAAGGGGACCGCCATTGGCGACGTCATGGTCGTTGTGCTCGACCGGCCCCGTCACGAGGAGCGCGTCGCTCTCATTCGCGAGGCCGGCGCGCGCGTGCGGCTCATTGCGCACGGGGATGTCTCTGCCTCGCTGCTTGCCGTCACCGAGCGCTCGCCCGTCGATCTCTTGTGGGGGATCGGCGGTACTCCCGAGGGGGTCATCTCCGCCGCCGCCATCAAATGCCTCGGCGGGCGGCTCCTCGGGCGCCTCTGGCCACGCGATGACACCGAGCGCACCGCCGCGCTTGACGCCGGCTATGACCTGCACCGCGTCCTCGAGCAGGACGACCTCGTCGCCGGGGACGATGTGTTCTTTTCCGCCACCGGCGTCACTGATGGGGATGTGCTTCAGGGCGTGCGCTACCCCTCCGCTGGGGGTGCGACCACCGAGTCTTTGGTCATGCGCACCCGCTCCGGCACCGTCCGGCGCATCTCCGCCCGCCACGACCGCGCCAAGCTGCGCGCCGTCGGCGGCGAGCGCTTCTAATTTTCCAGGCTGCCCACGCGCGATCGCGCCAGCTTCAGCTTTGCCAGCGAGCGTAGGAAGCCGTGCGTCACCACCACATGGATGCGCGACTGCGTCGCGTTGTAAATGCCCCGGCCCAGGCCGCTGGCGATCCGCGGGTAGAAGTTCGCCACCTCGACCTCGATTTCAACGCGCGCCCTGCCCGGTTTCTCTGTGCTCAGCCTGCGCACCTCGATCTGCAAGTGTCCCGCGCCGCCGCGTCCATGCTTCGCCACCAGCAGACCACGCTGCAAGCGCCACCGCACCACGCCATGATCGGGCTCGATCTCATACTCCGGCGCGCTGAACACCAGCAGCTTTAACGGTCTCGCCAGCAGCACCACACAGCGCTCATCGCGGCTGTAGCAAACCCGCACCAGGCCCAGCGTCACCCGCGCCAAAAAGCGCCAATACGTCCGCGCCAAGCGCTCTAAGTTCATCGGTGTCCACAGTTCCCGCAGCGACTCCTCCGGCAGATCCAGCTCCGCTGCCTGCGCCGAGCGCACCGCGCCTGTCCCCTCGTCCACCGACGTGCGGTCGCGCAGCTCGCTGATCGTTGCCTGCGGCATCTCCCTCCAGGCTATCTGCGACTCTTGCCATCGT
>DATBPO010000162.1:0-3376 GCA_036561265.1 Solirubrobacteraceae bacterium
GAAGACGACTAGCCGCTCGCCGGAGGTGCAGAAATCGTGGATCCAGGCGAGTGCGGCGTGCAGCTTGCCGCGCGCAGCCAGAAGCTTGAGCGCGTTCAGCCTCACAAGACGCTCAGCACGCAGCGCCGCCGCTACCTTCGAGTCCAGCTCATCAAGGTCAAGCGGCTGGCTCTGCAGCCACGCCACCAGATCGCGCTCGGCAAGGCGATACTCAGACTCATTGTCGAGCTCCACCGGAACCACCGCACGCGTCTTGGGGGGGAGCTGAGGCAGCACATCACGCTTCAGACGCCGTGCGAAGCAGCGAGCACGTAGGTGCCAGTGCAGACGCTGATGGGCGCCTGGGCCGTGAAAGTCTCGCGAGAACCGCATCCCCGAGCCGAACTCGCCCAGCCGTCCCAGTATTCGCAGCTGCGAGATCAGCTCCTTAGGGTGGTTCATCACGGGCGTGCCGGTCAGTGCCAGCACCAGGCCCTTGCGGGGTACCGAGGTGGCAAGCTGGTGTACTGCTTTCGTGCGCTTGGCTTTGGCGTTCTTGCAGTAGTGCGACTCATCCAGCACCAGCGCTCGGGGTGAGAGCGCACACAGCTCAGCCAGACGCGCGGCCACGATGTCGTAGTTGACGATCGTCACTTCGGCAGGCGCCGCCGAGGCGCTCGTAGGTGTTGTGGACATGCCAGCCGCGAGGAGATTCCCCATGCCTGGCTGAACGCCTGCGCTTGGCCGTGCGTCCGCGTTTGCACCTCCGCCGGTGCCCACGAGCGCCTGGGCGCTGCGGTGCGGCAGCCAGCGCTTGATCTCGCGCAGCCAGTTGAGCTTAAGACTCGCGGGGCAGACCACCACCGCCGGATAGGCTCCGTCGGCCTCGAGCGTCGCCAGCGCCTCGATTGTCTTGCCCAGCCCCTGCTCATCGGCAAGGAAGGCACGGCGCTGCACGAGCAGGTAGCTCACTCCCGCGCGCTGGAAGGGCTTCAGCTCGCCGCCCAGCCCAGCGACCTTCAGGGTGCCCTCCGTGGCCGCCGAAAGCGCGACCATCTCCGCCTCACGAGCGTGGCGCTCATCCCCCTCGCGCCGAGAGATCTCCACTTCGCCAAGCCGTGCCTCCTGCTCGGCCTCGAGCGCGTCCAGGGCATCCACGCTGAAGGGATCAGTGTTCTTCGCCGGTACCCTCGCCGCGCGTGTGCGGGCCTCGCGACGTTCCCCGGCGGCGCGGCGATGATGGGCCAGCAAAGCCCGCCGCGCGGCGTCGCTGAGGCGCAGGCAATTACTACGCTCCTGCAACACGTCGATAGTCCGTGCGGCGTCATCGTCCAGTGGAACCAGCGCCCGCCCGATCTCCGGCAGCGAGTGGGCACGAGGATGCTCGAGCAGCGTGCGCACCAGATCGGGAGCCGTGTCGGTGGCAAACCCAAGCCACCAGTGCGCGTCGGGCCTGGCCAGGTCCACCAGGCACTCTCCGCGGTGGCGCCTTGCGCGCCGGCGCGCAATCGTGCGCGCGAGCTCCTCGCTCACCTGGGGCTCCGCGGACAGGCCCTCCAACAGGCGCGCCAGCGCCTCGGCCCGGTCGGGCTGATCGAGGGGCAGACACCACGCGCGGCCCACGGGGTCCCAGCGCCGACCGGGAATCGCTCGCAGCAGCTGGCGCAGACGCTCGTCGTAGGGAAAGCGCAGCACCGCCTCGCCGCGGTCCATCGAGGCTGAGAGGAAGACGGACACGAGCATGCACGATATGCCGCGGCGAGGATGCGCGACTCCCGCGAGGAGGATGCGCTACTCAGACGCTACGCTTTCCATGACCATGCGGAGCTGGAGCAGCCCGTGAGTGTCGTAGGCTCGGTCTTCGATGCCGGCACCCGGGTGACGAGTCTTCCCCTGAGGGGTGCCGCTGCCCTGGTCGACGCCGGGCTTGCCGTCGAGCGGCGCAGCCGGGCTGCGCTCAGCGCGGCCGCCGGCAGAATGGCTCTGGACGCGCTTGACGCTGTGCTCGCAGGCGATGCCATCGACCTTGTGCTCGAGCGCATCGAGGCTGCCGGGATAGCCCAGCGCATCGCCGAGCGCATCCTCGAGGACGGCATCGCCGAGCAGATAGTCGCGCTGCTGCTGGAGAGCGAGGATCTGTGGGTGCTCGTCGATGAGATTGCCCGCAGCCCCTCGGTCACCGAAGCTATTACCCATCAGAGCGCCGGCTTTGTCGACCAGATCACCGACACCGTGCGTGATCGCTCACGCGAGGCGGACACCTGGGTGCAGAGCGCCGCGCGCCGCTTCAAGCCCCGCCGCAAGAGCGGCCAGACGCCAACGCTCACGCCGCTGCCCGAGACCAAGCAGTCATGAGCTCAGCGCCCGCATGGTGAGCCTTACCGTCCGGGTGAGCCAGCCCACTGCATGAGCCAACCCCCGCATGAGCCGACCAACCCCATGAGCCCATTCCCGACGACCCCATGAGCCCACCCCCCGACGACATCCGCACCGCTCAGGCCCAGGCGCAGGCAGCGGCACTCCGGCGGAGCCGCGGACGTCTCACAGCTGAGATTGACGAGCAGTCCACCGCCGCGGCCATCGGCGGCTACGCCGGACCCATCGACGCCTACGCCGGTCTAGTGACTCGCACAATCGCCTTTGCCCTCGATGCCGCGCTGGTCAACGGCGTCGCGCTGCTAGTCGGCGTCGCGATCGGCCTGGGCGTCTCCATCCTGCACCTGCCCAAGCAGGTGGAGACAGTCATCGCCGCGATCCTCGGCGTCGTATGGGTGCTCTGGCTGGTCGGCTACTTCGCCTTCTTCTGGTCCACCACCGGCCAGACGCCCGGCGACCGCGTGATGCGCATTCGGGTCATCGACCGTCACAATCGCGGCCCATTGAGGCCGCTGCGAGCCGCGATGCGCTTTGGCGCAGTGATCCTCGCCGCCATCCCGCTGTTCGCGGGCATCCTCATCATGCTCTGGGACGACCACCAGCGCTGTCTGCAGGATCGCCTGGCGCGCACGATCGTGGTCCACGTCCCCAAGCCCGTGCCGCCGGCGCAGCGCCTGCAGTCGGCGGCCAGTTGACGGTCGCGTCACTCCTCGCCAACCACCAGCTCCATCAGCAGGCCATCGCGCCACCCACTTCCGTCGGGCTTGTACTCGTAGCGTCGCATGACGCCTACGGGCCTGAAACCTGCCTTTTCATACGCGCGGACGGCCGGCGCGTTTTCCAGCGAGGGATCGATCGTGATGCGATGGTGGCCACGCTCGTCGATCAGCCGGCGCACGAGGCTCTTCACGGCCTCAGTGCCCAGGCCACGCCCATGCAGAGCGGGATCCAGGAACAGATCGATGCTCGCGTGGCGATACCGGGGCTCACCCTCCTCGTAGAACTGGATCATGCCAACCAC